>CANETR010000159.1 GCA_947441325.1 Saprospiraceae bacterium | reverse complement strand
TGCTATTGTACGGCGCATACGCGACATTTTTTCCTCGCGCTTGTTACGGCTAAAAGATTTTGAACCGCTAGTTGTGGGAGCCTTAACTTCAGCTGTACTTACAGGTTTTTCCTCTTTTACAGGTGCAGTTTTTTGTGTCTTTTTGGCTTCGATAGCTTTTAGAACATCCTCTTTGGTAACTCTACCGTCTTTACCACTGCCTTTTACGTCAGCAGGATTGATACCATTCTCATCCATTAGCTTTTTGGCAGCAGGGGAGGGGTGACCGTATGCATACCCGAATTCATCGGCAGGCTCTTTAGACTCAACAACAGTTGTTTCAGTTTTAACAGCAGCGTTTTCCACTTTTGCAGGAGCTTCGCCCTTTGCCCCCGAGGTATCTATTTTGGCATAAATGCCACCAATTGGAATATCATCACCTTCATTGGCAACCCAAATCAGCGTTCCAGCTTTCTCGGCCGGCGCTTCAATAGTTGCTTTATCTGATTCAAATTCACAAATCGACTCATCCTGTTCAACATAGGAGCCATTTTCTTTCAGCCAGCTCGAGAGCGTAACTTCTGTAACCGATTCGCCGATTACGGGCACTTTCAATTCTATAATACTCATGACCAATTATTTATAAATTTTTGTTTATCAGAGCTTTAGCTTTAATAAAGAGAAGTTTTTTTACATTTGATACTCAAAGATAAGTGCTCGGCTTTAAAAATGAAATATTTTCCTTTAGTTTTTGACTTAGAGATGATATATGATAAGCCAGATTCGAGACAATGAATCTACAAGATCCAAATGATGACTTAGAAGCGATCAACTTCTTTTTTAGACTTCAGACTTTTAGACGCTAGACACAAGACTTGAGACACAAGAATTGAGATTATCAGAAATCAACGAACAACTTCCTAACGAACAACGAACAACTTCCTAACGAACAACGAACAACTTCCTAATGAACAACTTCCTAACAAACAACCATCAACTTAATTACAAAGAACGAACAACTTCTTTTTTAGACTTGAGACACTAGATTTTAGACTTGAGATTATCAGAAATTAACAAATAACTTTATAACAAAGAACCATCAACTTCAAAACCAACAACGAAAAACTTCCTAACCAAGAACCAACAACTTCATCTCAAACAACAAACAACTTCCTAACGAATAATTTCCTAACAAAGAACCATCAACTTCAAAACCAACAACAATCAACTTCATAACCAACAACAATCAACTTCATAACCAACAACAATCAACTTCAAAACCAACAACAATCAACTTCAAAACCAACAACAATCAACTTCATAACCAACAACAATCAACTTCATAACCAACAACAATCAACTTCATAACCAACAACAATCAACTTCATAACAATCAACTTCCTAACAATCAACAAATACCTATAACCTAGTACCTGTCTACTCAATACTAAAAAATCTTTCACCCTTTCACCCTTTCATCTTAAAAAAATTCATATTCAAATAAGGTCGATTCAGAGAGCTGTATACCATTTTTGGTTTTCATATAAGTTCTTATTTGTTTTAAGTTAGAATGCTCGTAGTATGCATACTCTATGCGAGACAATTCCTCTCCGTTCAATGTTTTTATTTCAGAAAGCAGATTTCCATTACTGTCAAAGCTGTAGGTTACTAAAGTATGTTTCCTATTATTGAGAAAATTCTGCGTGATTTTTTTTATAATGCTATCATCAGCCCCGTACTCAAAAATAGTTTCATTGCTTTTTTCACCTTTCTGATACACAGTTTTACTACTCATGAGAGAATCTTTGTAGTAGCAGATTTCAGTTCTGCTGGTTTCTTTGTCATTGAAAAGTTGAGACTCAAAAATCAAGAAACCGTTCTGGTATTTTTTTATGAGCTTTTCTTCGATAATGCTAAACTTACCTTTTTGCTTACGTTCCGATTTGGTGTTTTTAGATTTCTTTTTTTTGATTTGTTGATATTCGAATACTTTTCCATTATTGTCATATTTGTAAGTTTCGAGCAAAGAAGTACTATATCTCTTTCCGCTCACTTTGGTCAATTTCCCAGCCTTGTTGTATTGATATTTATAGTCTTGTCGCTTATCCCTATTTGTAACCGGCTTACTCTTGGAGTTGACAGTTGACCAGTAGTTGTACCATTTCCAGCGTTTTAACCGATTTTTTTTGTCGAATGTATATTCATCTTCGCTTTGTGAGGTACTTCCTCTGTAGTCGAAAAGCATTCTTGAAATCAGGTTACCGGCTTTGTCATAACTCAGGGTATCTTCCCGAACTATTTCTTCAGTAATGTCGTAATATTGCCGCCACAAATATTTACTTTCGGATTCCTTAGGGGCATATGACAGGTATTTTGTTTTTAGCCTTTCATGGTCAGTTCCGCTGCTTTTGTATTGGTAAATATGTTCATCCAATAACATTTTGGTACTGTCAAATACTGCACTAACCTCTTTTATTAAAACTCCGGCTGGATGAAGGCTGTAATAGTTTTCATGTTGCGATACTACTGCTCCCCGATAGTTGTATTCAGTAGTTTTTTCTAAGCTAAGTACGCTGTCTCCTTGAGATATTTGCCTGTAGCTTTTTTCAGTTTTTTTTCTGATGCTCTGAGCCTGACAAATCTGAAACAGTGAAGATGTTACAACAAGCAATAATATAGATACTAATTTCATTTGAAACGATTTTGCAAACGCTAAAATATATAATTTAACTATTCTGTTCAATGACTTGAGCAAAATAAAAAAGGCAGACCTTGCCGAGTCTGCCTTTTTGCCTTTTATTTATAATATAATACGGTGCGAAAAAATTGCCTTTGAATACAAAACGTGATCAAAATTTAAAACGCTGCCAGTATTTGTTATAATTTTTTATTTTTTTAACCCAGTAAATAACTCATAGCCACAAATTGTGCCAAGAAACCAACAACATATCCTCCATAAATGTCGGCAGGCTCATGAGCCCTCAAAATTAGTCTCGAACTGCCCACCAATCCTGCAATTATAATGGCAATGGCCATTAAATATTGTTTGTCTGTAACACTGCGCATCACACAAATAAGCATCATGGCCAAAAAACCACCCATCCCCACAGTATGCATGCTTATTTTAGAAAAAAGATTGATGATAAATGCACTAAAAATTCCAATTGTAGCGCCCAATGAGAAAATAGCCATCTCATAAGGAATGCCGCTATTGCTCTTTAGGTTCATAAAAATAACTATGTAGAGCAGACCCACAATGATGTAAGGTCCAATTCTATCCGTTTTTTCCGACATAGCCAGATCTTTTATCAGACCCAGGCCCTTCATCATTAAAACCGCCAGCATTGGAACAATGAATGAAAAAATGAGTAACCAAAGGAATAAAATAGTGCTAGCCTTATCGGCAATAATATCAGAAAAACGAGGCCTCCCAAAGAGAAAAGGATTACACCAGGCTAATACTACAGAACTGTATAATAAAAGAAGTAAGGGATGAAAAACAACAGAGACAATTTTTGCCATTAAAAGCACTGCTGATGAAAATGTTTCATCCGCTCTGTTTTTTGTGTCTTTATCGTAAGTAGTTTGCTGAATCATCCTGCTATTTTTTTCTGTAAGGTTTCACAATTGTGCCCAAAAGCATCCACAAGGTCACAAATATAGATAATCTTCCCGTCAGGTCACCGTACAAGCTAAAAAAGCTATGTTTTTCAAGTTTAAGATTAAATTCTTTAATCAGATTCAATCTTTTTCCGCTTTTTAAATACAAACTTGCCTGGTCTTTTTTCAAAAGAAGAATGTCTATATTGTTTTCCAGCGCCCTGGAACTTATAATCGATGAGGAAATATCTGAAGCCTCCGAAAAACAAATCAGCATAGCGCATTTTTCAATCGAATATACTCTAAGCAAATCGGCCCGGAGCAAGGAACTGCCATTAATAAAACCAATGCCTTTGTTATCGAAATCGACAATTGTAAGGTGTTGTCCTTTAATTCCACCTATGTTTCCAATGCGCACCTTTTTTGTATTCAATGGTCTTTTGCTGCCTTCGGCGTCGATAAGGGCTGCGTTTTTAACAGTATCGCTTACGCTGTCATAAAAATTGTTCTTTGTGCCGCCTTCGTTGGCTATAAAGATTTCATTCTTAGTATTTGTTAAAACAATTCTGCCATCAACTTCTTTTAGATTGCCCGAAATGCTTCCTGAGGCTGCTGGTTTTACCAATAATATTGAGATTAGAACTGGGGCAATCAATACCAATGAGCCATTAATAATTGCCTGTTTCCTGGTATATGCCTGTGCAGGTAAAATGATTCTAGACAATTGAATGTTAACGGCTAAAATCCAGACAGTTCCGGCGCTGACGCCAAGGAAACTGTACCATTTGATTAAACTTGGAAATACCATGACAGAATGGCCCAATTGAAGACCAACCCAGTTTCCGGCATATTGAGCGGCCAGCCATTCCAGAAAAACCCAACTGCTTACCAAGGTCAAATAACCCAATTTTTCATTGTGCCTGCCACGAATAAGCTGATATAAAACCCATGGTAAGCTGAAAATTAGTATTTGAATAATGGTCTCAATAGTACCTGTGTTGGCATAGCCGAACCAATTTTGAATGGCAATAGCCAAAACTGCACTCAGTATGGCATAAAAAGTTGTTAAAAGCAGATTGCATTTTTTAACAAGAATCAGCATGGGCACAAAGGCAATGAAACAAAGCATTGCAGCTGCATTTTCCAAAAAAATAAGCCCGCTAAGCAAGCCTCCTGTTAAGGATAAAGTCATTGGATGTAAAAAAGAACTTTTCAAGTTTTTTATTTTTTAATCACGAAAGTATAATAATCAAAAATAGCGCTTCTTTTTATCAAAATTTCTCTGTAAGATTCAGGTTTATAATGATGTATGATTTTTTGGTAGTCTTTCAGGCTATGCTGCTGTGGATGTAAAATATCACCAGGAAGAAGCCTGAAAATTGGTTTTAATAATTTGTATCGGTGAACATCGCTTGACAAAACTAAGGTAGCACCAGGTTTTAATAGCTGCCAAAGTGTATCGAAACTCTTTTTCCAATGAGATACATGGTTGATGGCATTCAAACAAAAAATCAAGTCATATTGCTTATCAGTTTGGAAATTTTCTAGCGATGAACTAAAAAATTTGACATTTGGATAAGCAGACATATCAAAAATATCTAGGCTCGAGTTGTATTTTTCGACTAAAGGATCCAGGGCATCAACCTGCAAATTGTCTAAAATAATAAATATTCCTGCAGGCCCACATCCGGAATCAAGACATTGAATATACTCACTGGGGTCAATCTCACATTTAATCAGGAATGCTGACCAGTAAGACTTTTTCCACTCGAGATAAGCCTTTGGTTCTTTATTTTTTAAATAACGTTGCCACCATCTCAGTTCAGCAGCCTGTGCGATTTTCCAACGAATCAATGTATGATAAATGTTTTAGAAGCGATCAGAGACCCTTCATCGTCTTGATATATATCCTTTCCAAAAAGTCAAAAAACTGTTTCAGGGCATTCTCGTCCTTATTTTTCAGGTCTAATTCAAAATTTTGGCTTATGTAAATATCTGAATTTTTTGGTCTAAGACTGCGCAAACTAATGTCTCCCACGCCATCCTTAATATTTTTCAGCATTTGCTTTATTTCATCAGGAGGATTTGTACCAACAATAATATCTACAAGTGCTTCCGTATTAATTTGTAATGTTTGGAAATCCTTTTTAATGAACTGATTATGTATTTTAGGCATAGGTCTGTATAGTTTATCTTCCAACATATGCTGTTCATCATT
>CANETR010000158.1 GCA_947441325.1 Saprospiraceae bacterium | reverse complement strand
TATAGCTTTTTGCCCTTCCTTCGAAAGGCGGATGCAAAGATACTGACCTTTTTCTTTCCTCCAAACTTTTTTGATTATTTATTTGAAGTTTTTTTTCAGGCCGCTTTTTATTCAGTTCATCCCCCCGCTTTTCGGGATTGCAAAGATAGACCTTATTTACTTATTTTTATAACTTATGTCAAAAAATAATTCCGCATTTAAAAATCAAAATCAACATAGAACATTGCATTCTTCAGTAATTAAAAATTTAAAAGCAGTTAAAGGGACTTTATAAAATTAAAACACTCGGTTTGTCCATTTATTCAGAATTAAACTCTGATTATTTTTTTTTATAATTTTTCACTTTTACTGCGAAATGAACAGTTCCTGCAATAAATTGCACAAAAAAACGCTATAATTGTATTTAAACCTTTTGAAACTTTGTCAAATTTAGATTTGGAACGATATTAGTCCAGAAGTAAAAAACATCAGTTTATGAATATTCTAAAAATTATTATTGTAGGTTCTATGCTTAGCTATGCTATGTTTTGCCAATCGCAGAACCTTATTATGAACCCCTCATTTGAAGATGGGGCTACATGCGACGGTAAAACAGAACAGACTTCGGCACCTAAAGAATGGATAGCATTGGCTGGTTCCCCTCAATTTATTAATCCTAATTGCCCTATGTCGGCTGAAGAGAAAACCTATATACAGGGCATGAAATTACCTAATCCGGCAGCAGGAAAAGTATTTGCAGGATTAGGAATAGATATAGAGGGTGAATATCTACAAGGTAAACTGTCAAAGCCTATGACTGAAAACATGCGCTATTGGGTTAAATTAAGGCTCAGATTGCCAATCAGATTTTGCAATACTGCTATTGATGAACTTGGGGTTGTATTAACAGACTCTGTTTTTACTGTCACTGAGGATTACAGAACAATAGATATGCCTTCCATTAAATTGGTCAGTAATGATCAGTCTCCTATAAAAGAACAATACCAATGGCAGGAAATAAGTGCTATCTACACTGCAAAGGGTGGCGAAAATTTGATTCTAATTGGTAATTTCAAAGATAATAATGTCACAAATTTTAAAAATAGAAAGGCAAAACAGGATGATCCAAATGCTAAAAAAGAAAAACTTTGCACCTATATATATATAGACATGATTACTGTAGAGGAATTCAAAGAAGTTTCTCTGAAAAATTATAGTCCCGGAGCTGAACTTACTACAGGAGAGCGCATGGTACTAAAAGATGTTGATTTTGAAACCGGCTTGGAAAAACTAAAAGAATCCTCTTTTGCTTCGCTCGACGCACTGGCCAAACAACTTACTAACAACAGTTCTTTAAAACTTGAGGTAAGCGGGCATACTGATAATACTGGCGATGAAAATACCAACCGAATTTTTTCAAAATCAAGAGCTCAGGCCGTTGTTAATTACCTTGTATCAAAAGGAGCAAAAGCCTCACAGTTTACAGTTGAAGGCAAAGGGAGTTCTATGAATATCACTCAAAATAGTTCTGAAGCTAATAAGAAGAAAAACCGTAGGATAGAAATCAAAGTAATGGAACAATAACAAAATTATATACTGAACCAACCGACAAAAATATCGTTTGTCGGTTTTTTTGTTGCATAAATAAGACTTTTAAATAATTTTATTGTAATTTTGCATCATTCTAAACATTTTAGCAAAAAACCATGAGTAAATATTTTAATAATATCCTTGAAACAATTGGTAATACGCCTCTTGTAAAATTAAACAAGATTGTTGAAGAAGTTCCGGCTTTGGTGCTTGCCAAGGTAGAAACAACCAACCCAGGCAATTCAGTTAAAGACCGTATGGCGCTGAAAATGATTCAGGATGCAGAATCAAGGGGAGATCTTAAAGCAGGTGGAACCATCATTGAATGTACATCGGGCAATACAGGTATGGGTTTAGCTATCGCTGCTGTTGTTAAAGGCTACAAATGTATCTTTACCACAACCGACAAACAGTCGAAAGAAAAAATTGACATCCTTAGGGCAGTAGGTGCTGAGGTTATTGTTTGTCCTACGAATGTTGAGCCTAAAGACCCTCGCTCCTACTATTCTGTTGCAGAAAGACTCAGCAAAGAAATACCAAACTCATATTGGTGCAATCAGTATGACAATCTATCGAACAGACAGGCACATTATGAGAGTACCGGACCAGAAATTTGGGAACAGACAGAAGGAAAAGTAACCCATTTTGTGGTAGGTGTAGGTACTGGTGGTACCATTTCTGGTGTGGCTAAATATTTGAAAGAAAAAAATCCGAATATAAAAGTATGGGGCATTGATACCTACGGTTCTGTTTTCAAAAAATATCACGAAACTGGCATTTTTGATCCAAATGAAATTTATCCCTACATCACCGAAGGTATTGGCGAAGATATTCTACCCTTGAATGTTGATTTTAAACTAATTGACCAATTTGAAAAGGTTACTGATAAGGATGCGGCAATTGGCACAAGAAACCTGGCAAGAATGGAAGGCATTTTTGTTGGAAACTCTGCAGGGTCGGCCATTATGGGGGTAAAACAAATGGCTTCGAAATTAACAAAAGATGATGTTGTTGTGGTACTTTTCCATGATCATGGTAGTCGTTACGTTGGTAAAATGTTCAATGATGACTGGATGCGCGACCGTGGATTTTTGGATGATGAACTGACTGTTGCCGATATCATTGCGCGTAAGCGATCTAAGCTACTTCTTACGCTCGATTCAACTCAGACAGTGAAAGAGGCATTGAAATTCATGAAAGAAAAGGATATTTCTCAATTGCCTGTTGTAGATGCCAATCATAAAATTGTTGGTGCCATCACTGAGAGTGTTATTTTGAGCAGCTTGCTTGAAAATCCATTGGTAAATGCCGATAGACATTTGGGTGAAATCATGTCCACCGCACTACCTGAAGTGGAAGAAAAATTACCACTTAAAAAACTAAGTTACTACTTTAATGAAAAAATACCTGCTGTTATTGCCGTTGATAAAGCCGGCATACGCCATATCATAACAAAGTATGACATTGTACAGGCGATGGGTTAATTAAATAAAATTATTTTTCAAAAGGACTGTCTACAAACAGTCCTTTTTTGTGCTTTGGTTATTAAAACAAATATAGATTGCTTACTTTTGCAGGCTATTTTACAATTTCTATTAGAAAACTAATCATAAAAATATCACCTTGAAAAGATCTTATTTAGCAATCGGTCTAATTTTACTTGTGCTGCTGATTGATCAGACTGTTAAAATTTGGGTTAAATTGAATATGAAAATTGGAGATAGCTTCAATTTTTTTGGAAAAGGGCATGATTGGTTTCAAATATATTTTACCGAAAACCCAGGTATGGCATTCGGTTTAGAACTTGGTGGAGATTACGGAAAGTTAGCCCTTAGCCTTTTCAGAATCGTGGCTGTAGGTTTTATTACCTATTATTTGTACATTCTCTGTAAGCAAAAGAAATCCCTGGGTCTTGTCGCGAGCATAGCCTTAATTTGGGCTGGCGCTGTAGGCAATATTTTAGATAGTATTTTTTATGGACTAATATTTTCAGGTTCCTTACACCAAGTTGCAACAGTAACTGCATTTGGCGAAGGTTATGCCAGTTTTTTACATGGAAAGGTTGTGGATATGCTGCATTTCCCTTTGATAGAAGGTCATTATCCCAGATGGTTCCCTTTTGTAGGTGGTCAGGGATTTAAATTCTTTGAACCCATTTTTAACATTGCCGATACATCGATAAGTGTTGGGGTGGGCATGGTTATTGTCTTTTATCGTAGATTTTTTAATGATACAAAGCCAACAAGCTCTGCTCCAAACCTTTACAAAGAAGAAACTGACGAAGCTAGCACTGAAATATTAACTGATGGCGGCAAAACTGAAACTGATGCTAAAAATGAGCCCCTACTCGAAGTTGACACAGATTTAATCGTTGAAAAAGCAGCTGAAGCTGACAAAATAATGCCAGAGGACGAGAAAAAGGATTCACAAAAGGATGACAAAAACGAAAATCTGTAAGGTCACAGAAATTGTCTTAATTCGTCTTCTGCTTAATTCTACTAATATTCACTTCCTTATCTAAAACGCATTCTCCATTTAAATAATTGGCAAAATGCGACGCAAAATATGGTCCAAGCGAGCTTCCCTTAGCTCCTAACCCATTAAAAATAAAGATATTGTTGTACAGTGGATGAACGCCTAAATAAGGCTTCCGATCTCTGATTGTGGGCCTGATGGCTGCTAAATGATCCATTAGCTCAAAGGGCATATTCAACATGGCAGTTAGCTCATTTATTAGATCATTACAGGCTTCTTTGCTGGGTTTACTGTGCTCGAAATCCCTATTGTAAGAACTTCCTACCCAGTATATATCATCTTTAAGATGTACAATAAAAATACCATCCTTGGCCATTTTATTTTTGAAAGGATAGTTTTGAATTTTTACCAACAATATTTCACCTTTAGCGGGGCTAAAATGTAATTGTGAGAAAAATGGATTTTTTTCGGCTGCATGGCCTTCACAAAAGATAACACTTTTGGCATTCAAAGTTTTGTAAGAAACGTCGTTACTCGAAATCTGCAATTGATTGTAATCAAATTCTTCCTGAAGATAATCAATGCCTTTTTCTTTGAGATAATCTTTCCATTTCAAAATAAAAGTAGGTATATCGCAACGGCCCGACTGCTCAAATTCAGCACCGGAAACAACTGAGTTGCCAAAAGTTTTCTGATAAGCATTTAAGTCAAATTCTTTTGCAATATATCCTTCCAAAGCAGGATCTGACAATCGACCAAGCCAATTATTAGAAGTTTCTATATCGCGAAAAAGTACAGCTACATTTATTGAATAAAAAATCTGTACGCCAAGCAATGCCGATATCTCATCGTAAGTACTGAATGCAAAAGGTTGCAATTCATCGGTCCTCCAGCTTTTGACAAAATTTCTGCCCGTTATAGGATTGATAATGCCTGCAGCAATGGCAGAAGATGCCTCTTTGTGGTTGTTGTCTACGAAAGCAATTTTCTTGCCTTTTTTTAACAAAAAATGACTTAAAAGACTGCCTGCAAGACCCTGTCCTATAATTATGTAGTCTAACATTAGATGAAAGGGTGAAAGATTATTATAATTTGATAATTTGAAAATGAGATAATTTGAAAATGAGATGATTTTTCCAAACGGCTTTAGCCTTTGAGAAAAAAAATAGCAGAGTAGCGCGGTATTTTAATGCCGCATTAGATGAAAGAATGAAAGAATGAAAGAGGAAAGGGTGAAAGAGGAAAGAGGAAAAGTTCTGATTTATTCTCGTCCAAAAGACGAGACTAACTTCTGATTTCTAAGTTCTGATTTCAACTGTCAAGCCCATAAATTTCTCCATACTTACGTTTTGCATAGTTCATAAAATAGTTGAGATTAAGTCCTTCTCCGCTAATTTGTGTACAGAGTTCCTCTGATGTATAACGACGTCCATGACGATGAATTTTCTCGCGAAGCCATTCGAGCAGAGGCTTCATATTGCCTTTCTCTATTTCCAGTATCAGATTTGGAATTTCCTTCATTGCCTGAGCATAAAACTGTGCCGCATAAAAACTTCCAAGTGAATAGGTTGGAAAATAACCGAACAAGCCTTGGGACCAATGAATATCCTGCAGTAGGCCCTTGTTATCATCAGGAACTTCTACACCCATATAATCACGATATTTTTGGTTCCAGATTTCATTCAGATTATCTGTTGAAATACTACCTTCTATGAGGCCTTTTTCCAATTCGTAACGGATGAGCACATGCAGGTGATAATGTAATTCATCGGCTTCTA
>CANETR010000157.1 GCA_947441325.1 Saprospiraceae bacterium | reverse complement strand
ATTTAGAAGTATGAAACCTACCGAAAGCTATCGAGGAAGGTACATGGGTTAATAAAACCTTTCATTCTTTCCTCTTTCATTCTTTCCTCTTTCATTCTTTCCTCTAATATAGCTTACTACGTTTCATTAAATAAGGCATCATCACCTGTTTAAAACCTTCATTTACATCAGCTTCTACAAAATCTATTTTGTACTGAAGACATTTCATTTTTAATTGCTGCTTGTATTTTTGAATTTGTTCGGTGTAATATTCTTTTACCTGATTGGCTTGCAGGCGCACCTTTTCACCAGTTTCAATATCTACAAAAATATAAGGTCTGTTGTCGAAATCAAAATCAATTTCATGTCTTTTATCCACAACGTGAAAAAGAACTACCTCGTGTTTGTTATACTTAAGGTGCTGCAAGGCAGAAAACAATTCATCGGGATTTTCAGCAGAATCGAACATGTCGCTAAAGATAATTACCAAAGAACGACGATGTATTGCCTCGGCAATCTGATGCAGGGATTCGGCTGCCTTCGTACCTTTATCCTTAGTCGGATTATCAATGTACTGCTGCAGGTATGACATGATAAGATTTTTGTGCTGCGTACTCGACTTTGATGGCGTATGTACCTCTAATTTCTCCCCAAAAACTGACAAACCAAAGGCATCTCTTTGTTTTTGTAAGAGGTGGATAAGTGAGGCAGCTGCCAATGAAGAAAATGCAATTTTATTTGCAAAGGGCTGGCCTTTTTTGGCGGGCGCCTCTGGAAAATACATGGAAGAAGATGCATCTAAAACAATTTGACAACGCAAATTTGTTTCCTCTTCATACTGCTTGGAATAGAGCCTGTCTGTACGAGCATACACTTTCCAATCTATATTTTTAGTTGCTTCGCCGGGGTTATAAATTCTATGCTCGGCAAATTCAACCGAAAATCCATGAAAGGGCGATTTGTGCAAACCGATAATAAATCCTTCAACTACCTGTTTTGCAAGAAATTCCAAATTTCCCGACTGCCTAATATCAAACTCATTCAGTATATTCATTGTAATCAGATGTGGGTAAAGGATTCTCTTATTATGTTAATAATGCAGTAAAAATCACTAAAATCAATGTTTAGATTGACTGTTCTTTAATTAAAACTTCTGCAATTTTAACCATTTTTACCTTATCATACAATCTAAACGCTTTTAATTTGACAAAGGTTACATATTTCTAAGACATAAAAACAAAAATTATTTGCCAGTAAATTTATGCTGGCGCATTTCTGACAAACAACTTTCGAGAAGATTTTTCTTTATAAAAACATTTGGAACTTTAATTTTTTCTTAACTTAGTTCCCAAAGTGAGCATTTTTATAAACTATATTTTTGGATAAAGTTTATGGTTTTATTAAAATTGTTGACTACCAATTATTTGCGTATTTTTACTAAAGCATTTTAGAAAGGATATTTTCAGAAAAAAAACTAAACCAATCGGTAACTGTATGACGCATGCTTACAAATGGATACAATTTGCTATCCTTTTTTCTCTGATTGCCTTTACCCAAAATCCATTATGGTCGCAAGCCAGGATTCAAGTAAGGGTAACCTCTGTGCAAGTTTTGAACAATGTTGACTGCGACGGATTTTTGACCGGAAACAGTGATTTTGTTGTTGAATACATTGCTACAGACAACACCTTGGGAAATTCAAACAACAATCCCGTACTTTTCGGATTCCTGGGTGATTTTAACCACACATTCAATAATGGCAATAACGGCCCCTGGACACTGAATCCAAATTTTACTTTTTTTGACTACGAGTATGTTTGTCCAACAGATGTTCCCACGAATATTCGTATCGACTGGCAGGGTTATGAAAATGACGCTCCAACCAATTATGACCTTACGGGTGGCGCTTTCTCGGAAGTAAGAACTGGCGCACAGCTTGGCAACATAGCTGTACCAGCTGCACCTGGCACTATAACTCAATCATTTCAGGCCAATGGCACAAGCGGTTGCGGTACACAAACTTATAGAATCACCATAGAAGTAATCAGAACTGCCATTACAGTCAATTACCTCCCAGATGCAGTCTGCTCTGCCCCTGTCCTACCCCTAAACACAACATCTCGCTATGCATGGTGCCCAACAGCATCGCTCGAAACCAATGAGCCTCACCGTGGAGAAGTTTCCTCTAATGGATCTGTTTGGTTTGCCTTTGTTGCTCCTGCAAGCGGTGAAGTTGAAATCACTACAGACCTTTCTGGAACTGATATCGGAACTTATGTCGAAATTTATCATGCTGCCGATGGAAACAGCTGCGCTACAGGTGTTCAGATTCCATCACTATCACTCATAAAAAACAAGTTCGAATATCTATCACATGTCGAATTTTCTGATGGTACCGACTTTTTAGGAATTGACCCCGAAGCACAAATTTCACTCGATGCTTGCGATCCAGTCAATCCATTCAGCTACCAGAAACTACATCCCGGACAAACATACTATGTACAACTTACAGCCGATGACCCCGGTACAAGAGGTTATTATGAAGTTAGGGTAAATGATTTGGGCGGTTCCTCTCCACCTAATGTAGAAGACTTACCATGTACTTCACCTGCTTCGACAATTGGTAATACTGCCATAAGTTCAACAGCGGGTTCTCCTGCTACAAGAACGCTCAATTTTGGCTGTGCTTATGATGGTGGCAATGATTTTGGCGAAACTGGCGGTCCGCATGTAAACTCAAATCCAAACGATTATCATGCCTACGATTACAATCATCCATCCTTCAATAATGGTACGATGAATGAATCTGTTTGGACAAATTTCACCGCTCCAAACAGTGGCCGTATTGTATTTGAAACAGACTACCAAAGCGCTATTTACGGTGAAAACTCGGCTTTCTTTGGCTACGATGCCAGATTTGCTCCGGGTGTACCTACCGATTTCTCTTGTGCTAACTTATCATTTATTGAAGGTGCCGATGGTGGAACAAACGGCATTTTTGGTAATTCTCAGGAAAGTGCCATTATTCGAGAGTCATGCCTCGAACCCGGCTATAAGTATTATGCAATGGTCGATCCTTCGGATAACCTTACTCCGCTAAGTACTCAAAATATCAAAACTTGGTTACACGATCCAAGTGTGGCAGATCCACTTCAAAACCCTCCGGGCAATGATATCCTTTGTCTTGCAATTCTTGACACACTGTATAGAATTCCTGTACGCCAGGTTGGACAAAATCTACCATTCCAGGCAGTGGCAGGTTCTAATGTTCGCGGCTGTATCGAAAGACTTGCCGGTGAGCCGAACTCAAATTCAAACTCAACTTTGAGAGCCGATCAAACTGTTTGGCATTACTTTGTAGTACCGCCAAGTGGAGTTGTTGAAATTCGTCTCAGAGCTTATATTGGCATGCAACGCCTAAATTTCAACATCTTTGAATTGTTAAATGGTACAAGCTGCTACGGTGGTTTGGCTCCAGCTACCTTCACGCAGGACGGTACACGTTTGAGTACCGGAATTGCTCCAGTTTATTCTGGATCAACCGACTTCAACGGAACTACCATCAGTATTTGCTGTCTGGCTCCTGGTGATGTCTATGCCCTACAACTCGACGGTGGTTCTCCTGGAGATCAGGGACAATATATTGTAGAGTATATCGATGAAATCGAGGTATATGCTGGTGATTCTCAGTACGAAACCATGACTGGTGATACTATTCGTCACAATAGTTTAGATACAGGTTACATCTGTTTTGGTGACACGCTTTATCCAAGTATTGCCTTAAATTTATTGGGACTTTCAACCACCTCAATTCCAGGCTGCCTCGATACAGGTTATGTTATTCATAGTGCAACTGCAATTCCAGATCCTCTGTCAGGTTCAGGATTTACCTACATCGACTCACTACGCTTTGGCCCAAGATTATTTGTAAACGATGGTAATGGTTCCGGTACATTCGGCAATCCATTATTTAATTCGGTTTATTTTGTTTCGGCCCTGGCCGATAATGATACTACTTGGGGACAACTCATATGCCCGAGTGCTAGTATCGAAAATGGTGCACCTGTGGTATTCCTGCAGCAGATACAGGTCAATAGCAGTTACAATCAAAACAATTGCTTTATAAGCTTTACCCCAACAGGTGGTTTACCAGCTTACAATGGCAGTTTATTTACCTATACCATAACAAATACTCAGGGTGATACAATTATTGGGACAACTGGAAATGCTGTTACTGTTAACTTCCAAATTCCAACACCTGACATTTATACCATTGTAATTACAGATGGAGCGTCATGCTCTCAAACTATTACAATAAATGCTACAGCCTGTTTTGATCTTTGTATAACAAACCCAGTTGCAATTTCGCCTTCACCTATAGACAGTACGGTATATACTTGTTTCCCTGGTGGTGATTCTGCGACAGCAACTATTAATATTGCAGGTGGTTATCCTTCAGCGAACAGTTCGACTTACACGATTACTGTTAGTGGATCTACTGCAGCATCTAACGGAACTTATACTTTGGCAGGTTCAGCCACTACAGTGCCTTTCAGCTTTACGGTGCGTGATGGCGATACCTGGACAGTTGTGGTAACAGATACTAGCGGATGTACCGATAGCATAACAGCTACCTTCACCTACGATTTGGTCAACTGCCCCGATTTCTGCGATCTGAACCCTGTGACAGCCACATCAGGTTATAACTGTTTCTCCAACGGAAGTGCCCTTGTCGAAATCACCATGGGTGGCGGCTTACCTTCAATTGATGGTTCTAATTATTCAGTAACAGTTAATGGTTCTACCGTCTTCGGACAGACATTTAACAATGCTCAGGTGCCCGGCGCAATTGGTGGCACAGGCCTTATCTCCTTCCTGGTAAATGATGGCGACAGCTGGTCCGCAATAGTACGGGATAGCTATGGTTGCTCCGATACGCTTACAGGAACTTATGTATTTAATGCTACAAACTGTCCTAACCTTTGTATCATCATGCCAGTGGTCATTAACCCTGACCCAATCGACGATTCGGTTTATGAGTGCAATGCGGATGGTTCTGCTACAGTAACCTTATTCTTTAGTGGTGGAGTACCTGCTGCAAGTGGAGGTAATTATAACGTTTCTATAAGCGGTTCTACTGTTGCTGGTGCTAATGGAAGTTTCACATCAGGCTTGGGTACATACAGTTTCCTTGCTAATGAAAATGATAACTGGAGCGTAATTATAACAGATGCCAACAACTGTTCTGACACGGCAATTGGAACTGTTAATTTCAATCCAATTACTCTCAGTGTTAGTAATTACACCTGTGACATCAACGGAACGGCTGAGTTTACCCTGACAATCTCGGGTGGTAATCCTGCAATTGATGGGTCAGATTATTTAGTCACTGTTACTGGAATAACAACAGGCGGAAATGTATTTAATTTGCCATTAGCAGGAACAGTAGGTGCATCAACCGATTATGTAATTACAGTTGCAGATGGCGATATCTGGCAAATTTTTGTCAATGACGGCCAAAACTGTACAGCAACTGTGAGCGATACCTTTGTATGGAATGCCACCAACTGTTCAAACATTTGTAATGGCCCAGGCTATACCAATGTATTGATCAATGGCGGATCTGATAGCATCAGTTATGATTGCGATGGCAATGGCAATGCAATGTTGAATCTTGAATTCACCGGAGGTTTACCTGCACTTGGCGGTGTGAACTACGGTTACATAGCTGAAATTACTGTCAATGGCAATACTATTACCGAAAACATAACAGGTACTGGTGGTTTGGGTAGCTACGTGCTAAATCTTCAGAATGGCGATGTTTGGCAGGTAATTCTGAATGACGGCCTTGGCTGT
>CANETR010000156.1 GCA_947441325.1 Saprospiraceae bacterium | reverse complement strand
TTCTTTTGAACCTGTAACATAAGCCTTGTTCGATTCCTGACCGCCAAATACCAAATAGTCAATATCAGATTCTGAGAGTGAAAATTGATTGATGGTTTTTTCTTTGATGCTTGCAATAAAATCATCGCTAAAGGGCTCGGTCTGCATTTTAACCCTGAAGAGTTTCCTGCTTACTAGGCTCTGCGACAAGAAAGAAAGAACAAAATCATCCGACTCGCTAAAGGCTTTTAAGGCAGTGAGAATATCAGTATCGTCTAAACGGGAAAAATGATGCAGAATCAAATCACGGTCGCTGTGCAGAGAATCTTTTGAAAAATCTCCTGCCAGGAAAAAATTCAAACTTTTCGAGAGGTTGAAGCTAGCGCCGTTACTTACGAGCGCTCGGGCACGCTTGATAGCCGCAATGGTCATCTCACCGGCACAGACTACGGTTTTGTGCAGATAAACCTGCCAATACATAAGGCGGCGCGAGACCAGAAAACTTTCTACGGAGTAAAGGCCCTTGTGTTCAATCACCAATTCGCCATTGTGCACATTAAGCATCTTTATGATACGGTCGTAACCGACCACACCTTCCAAAACTCCCGTAAAGAAACTGTCGCGGGTAAGATAATCCATACGATCCATGTCCAATTGACCAGAAAGCAACTGATGCAGGAACTTTTTATGATAATCGTTTTTAAATATTCTAATCGCCAGACTAAGCTTTCCGGCAAACTCCTCGTTGAGTTTTTCCATAAAGGCGATAGATAGCTCCTCGTGTTCAATAGGCAAGAGATTATACTCCAGACAATGAGAAAATGGCCCGTGACCTATATCATGCAGCAATATGGCAATGCAGGCAGCTTCGGCCTCTTCAGGACTAATTTCAATACCTTTTGCCAAAAGTGTTCTAATGGCTTTCTGCATCAGGTGAAGGGCACCGAGCGTATGGTTGAAGCGGGTATGTGTAGCACCTGGATAGACATATTGGGTAAAACCCAACTGATTGATACGGCGCAAACGCTGATAATAACGATGCTCCATCAGATCGTAAATAATTCCATAAGGAATCTCAATCAGCCCATAAATTGGGTCATTCAGTATTTTTCCGTTGTTGCTCATTTGGTCTGTCTTCTATTTGCTGCAAAGATAATAAAAAACAAGAAAAAAGCTGCCCCGTCCTTGATACAGAGCAGCTCTATGAAAAGCTTTTTGTACCGTTTTGTGCAGGTAGGTACCACCCAATCCTATCCTAATTAAAATTTGTGGCTCACTCCAAAGCTGAAGGTCATACCTGGATTGATACTGTTGAATGCCTGTTTTGTGGCATTGAACGAACGGTAAAAACTTTCAATTCTGTCGTTAAGCAGGTTGCCGGCCTTGAAATCGACCGTAGTGTTTTTGTCCTTTCCGAATTTTTTAATGACACTCAGGTTTAAGCTGTGGAAAGGCTCATCATAAATATCTGGAGCAAGGCCTGTACCAACAATAGCAAGGGTTGGACCCTTCACATTGTAAAATACACCAAAATCAAGTCCCAGTTCTTCGCTGTTATAACTCAAACCGGCATTGATAACATAGGGCGACTGTCCAGCCATATCACGGGTTCTTTCAACTGTCTGACCAACTCTTGCATAGCTGTTTCTTGCATTGAACTCAAGCTCGGTCATCGTAATTTGTGATTTAACTAAGGTTACATTGGTATTGACACTCAATTTTGATAGTGCTGGAGCGATAAAACCAAAGTTCTTTCTCAATTCGAATTCAAGACCCAAAAGTTGACCAGTACCTACATTTCTTGTTTGATACTCGGTACTTGTCTGTTGCTCGGGAATACGTACCAACTCGATTGGATTTTGGAAGTTTTTGAAAAATCCACTCACTGAAACCATTTGGTTTTCTTTGAAGAATAATTCCCAACGTAAATCAACATTATCGATGTCTGTTTCTTTCAGATTGCCATCCCAGCTAAAAACTCTTTGTCCTTCAACTATACTAGAATAAGCAAATAAGCTACCATTGAAAATACGGTTGGTAATAGGGTCGAGTATCTGAGCATATGAAAGTTCCTTGAAAGAAGGACGGGCAACTGTTCTTGAATAGGCTAAACGCAAATTTTGTTTAGGGGTAATGTTATATACCATATTCAAAGAAGGGAACAAATTGATTGTTTCCAATACCTTTTCATTCTGTAAATTATTACCATCTGGGTCGCCACCAGCAAACTGAATATCGCGACCAGTATGACGCTGTATAAAATACTCGGCACGCAAACCGATAATAGTCTTGAATCTTTTAAAGAACGTAGCCTCATTCGAAACATAAAGACCAGAGTTGTTAACATTGGAGCTGTACTGATTCGGATTTGGATTAGGATTGCCAGACTGTATATAAGAACCGTTTACAGCACTGCCATAGATATTTTCAGGAGCTAAAACCAAAGATGGGTCTGGAGCTGTCCATGACTGAGATCTTGTAAAAAGAATTTCGTAAAGTCGAATATTATAGTCTCTGACTTTGTAGGTATGTGCCGCACCGAAACGTAATTTAGCATCTGAACCTGCCAATTTGTACTTTTTAGTCATATCAATTTTGGCAACAGCATTCAATTCATTTAGTGCACGCCAGATTCTGGATGGATTACCAGCCTCGCCTGAAGAGAAAGTATAAGTGCCGTCATAACTGAAAGCTGTTTTTCTGATATCCGGATCCATTGAAGAGGAGTAAGTTGGAGAAAGTCTCCAATCAATTTCCCATTTAGATTTTGGCATCACATGCGTTCCATTGATTAAAATATTACTGAGAGAACGCTGATTGTATTCCAGGTTATCGGAGTAAGCTTCGTAGCCTGACTGTCCAACAGCTGAAGAGTTATTTTCGATAAAGAATTTACCTGCTCTTGCCTCCCCATTCTGCAGGTGCATCACCGTCATTTTCAGTTTAGAAGTTGGTGTCTTATAAGCCAAACCACCAATAGCACCAATTAGGAAATTACGCTCGCTATATTCACCGCGTTGACGGGTAGCATAGTTCATTTCGAAAACACTGGAGTCGCTGTCGCGCTGATATTCACCATAACTTACATCATCATAAAATTTGTAATCCGATTTATAAGTTAGCGAAAAGGTATATCCTAATTTGTTTGGAGATAATTCCCCTGTTTTTTTGTTTTTGAGTGTAATCTGATCACCAAAAGAGTATCCCAGATTCAAGTCGAGCAAACTAAGTCTGCGCTCTACAGCCAAAGTTTTTGAAAAGCTGTTGATATAATTCAGTACCTCTTGCTCCGGGAATCCGCTGAAGGGAGTTGGAACAATGGATCCTGTAGAGCGGGCAGGTAAAGAACGGGTACCGTCATCAAAGCCTAGAAAATCGGTTTTCCCGCCTTTGTAAGAAAGATAGTCTTTATTAAAATGCACCTGAGGGTTGTAGGCCGTTCCAAATGAAACTGCCGATACACGCTGTTCAGGGAAGTCTTTTGTTTCGATATTGAGTAAGCCGCCTGTAAAATCGGCTGGCAATTCGGCAGTGAATGTTTTATTGACCGTCACATTACTGATGAGATTAGTCGGGAAAATATCCATCTGCAGGGTGTTTTTATCAGGGTCGAGGCCCGGAATGTCTACACCGTTGAGGGTTGTTTTTGAGTAACGGTCACCCAACCCGCGTATATACACGTATTTGCCGTTTTCAACTGTTACACCAGTAACACGTTTGGTAGCTTCGGCTACATTGCCATCGCCTGTTTGCTTAATCTTGTCGGAAGAAATACCATCGATTACTCCGGCAGATTTTAATTTCATATTAATAATACCTGCTTCGTTGGATCTGATGGCCTCTGCTACCACAACTACTTCTGCAGCCTCAAGTACATCCTCTTTCAGAACGACATTGTCAATAAGTTTAACTTCATTCAGCTTAACTACTACAGCAGTAACGGTGATAGTTTTGTAAGCGATGTAAGAATATTGTAATTCATAAGTTCCGGGTTCAACCTCAATGCTATATTCACCGTCAAGGTCAGTGATTGCACCATTTGTTGAACCTACAATTAAAACAGTTGCGCCAATTAGGGGCTCATTGTTTACATCGTCGAATACAGTACCTCTTATGGTACCCTTTTGTGCCGTCAGATAATTTGCCGACAGTAAAATTAATAATAGAAATAAAAGCTTTTTCATAAAAATGACAGGTTTAAAAAATAAAAAAGCAGACCAGATTTCAAGGTTCTGGTCTGCTTTTTAAATATAAAATAATTAGAAGCTGCCAAGTAAGTTAGCTTGTGAAGCCCAAGTCCAAGAAAGAACTGCTTTATTAGCACCTACTGTACGAGTAGATACGATTGTTGCATGAACGCTAGTACCGTTTTTGAATACTGCAGTCAATGCAGGGCTATTCATACCAGTAGTGTCTAACTGCAATGAAGCAAAGTTAAGGATGTTGTTTGTAAAGTTGTCAGTAGTACAAGTAGAACCTGTTGGATTTGAAAGTGAGAAGTCACCTCTACCAGCAGTAGCTGGATCTGAAAAACCAAAGAAGAAGATATTTTCAAATGTACCTCTTGCGCAAGAACGATAGTCGCCCAATTCAGTAGCAGGATTACCTTTGATAGAACCATTTGTTAGGGTATGCTCGTCATTCAAAGTTCCTTCAGGACCGTCGATTTCAAGAGCGTGGTCAGTTGCGTCACCACAAATAACGATGAAGTTATCCAAAGTACCAGCCCATGATTGGTCAGTATCAATTGCATCATCACCAGAGTTAAGGATTAATACGTTTGTTACGTTTACAGTACCACCGAAGAATTCGATACCATCATCTTGGTTTGCAACAACTTCGATGTTTTCGATAACTGTACCGTTACCTACACCACCTAAAGTAAGACCGTTGATTTCATTACCGTTACCGATATTTGCACCACCGTGACGGATAGAGATATATTTCAATACACCGCTGTTATCGGCAGCATCAGTTCCACCGTAAAGACCGTTTGCATCAGTTGTAGGAATGCCTTCAATCTGAATTTGAGCAGCTGTTGCAGAGATTGGTGCTTTACCGAGAACGATTACACCACCCCAAAGACCTTGAACAGTTGCGTCAAGATTAGGGCTTTTGAAATCGCCAGCAGCAACTTGTGCTACAGAAATTTCATCCGCTACAGAAGTGAAGATGATAGGAGCAGTTGCTGTTCCTGTTGCGTTCAATTTAGCACCACGAGCAACCAAAAGAGCAGTTGCATTGGCACCTGTACCAGCCTGACCTTTGATGATTGTTCCAGCTTCGATTGTCAAAGTAACACCGTCAAGAACAGTGATACGACCAGCAAGTTCGTAAATGTTGTTTTTAGTCCAGGTAGTGTTGGTTGTAATGTTTGAAGTAACAATTACGTTAGCAGATTGACCTACGCAAGTACCGTCAACACAAACTTTACCGTTATCACAGACAACGCCTTCGCATTTGTCTTTTTCTTTACAAGACTGTACACCCAAAGTGAGGGCTACAAGAGAGAGCAGAAATAATCTTGATTTTCTCATAATATTAATGTTTTTTGTTTTTGATGCCACAAATGTCCGAACATAATGTTAACTCAATGTTAAAGCGAGGTTACCTTTCTGTCATTTCGTGTTTTTTTTAAAAAACATTTTCTTTATAATACATTTTTAACTGGTTATAATAATACAAATCACTGACTAATAATTAAATATAAAAGCCGAAGACTTCTATTGAAATCTTCGGCTTTGGCAATTTTATTTAAAAAAATTATCCGGCAACTAAGGTACCTATATGTTCACCCTTGATAATTCTTAAAAGATTTGAAGGCTCGTTTATATCGAAAACTATGATAGGCATATC
>CANETR010000155.1 GCA_947441325.1 Saprospiraceae bacterium | reverse complement strand
TCTTGTGCGGTGGAGTTTCTTTATGTATTTGCAGCGGTTTGTTGGCCATAGGAGTTCAGGGAGGCGGGTTTCGAAAACGTTTGTACTGTTTTTTGTTAATTATTCATTTTTTAATTGAAGTTCGTTAGCGACTTCTTTTGAATCTATATCAAACAACTGACTGTTTGCTTGCTGATGAATGATGCCAATGAGCTCATAAACTTGATTAAAAGGCATATTTCCTAATGCTTTTAGAATAAGATTAACTTCTTCTACACTCAGTTCCAAGCCTATTTTTTCGTTATTCATACAATGTCAGATGTTCTATTAGGGTCATTATTACTACAGTACCTTGCGAATTTAGGAAAAAAAATCATTTTGCAAGTCAGATGTCAAAAATATTCATAAAAACTTATTGATTAGTGGCTAAATACAAGCTTTGTTCTATCGGCTCATTGCATTAAATTCACAAGCGTAATTTTAAGGAATCGAGGCTTAATTTGAAATTCTATCGATTATTTTGTACTTTTGCGGAAAACCAAAACAGTTCATGATCAATATTAACAATATTTATGTTCAGTACGGCGATCGCAGAGTCCTCGACCGTGTTTCATTTACCATTCAGGAAAAAGACAGAGTCGGTCTCACGGGAAGAAATGGCGCGGGTAAATCGACACTATTAAAAATTATCTCAGGACAGTCAACTCCTACCGAGGGTAACATTGCCTATCCGAGCAACACAACCATTGGATTTTTGCATCAGGATATGTTTTTGCCCCAGGGCAAAACTGTTTTGGAAGAAGCAATGTCGGCCTTTGACGAGGTATTGGAAGCAGAAAAGAGATTGGCAGAAGTAGAGGCAGAGCTTTCGGAGCGCACTGATTATGAAAGTGATGGATACATGGATCTTATTCATGAAATGACCGAGCTGAACGATAAACTTGCCGATATTGGTGGAGATGCGATGCGGGTAGAATGTGAGAAAATTCTGATGGGACTTGGTTTTAAAGTTACAGATTTCGGCAGACAGACAACAGAGTTCTCTGGAGGATGGCAAATGAGGATAGAATTGGCCAAAATGCTTTTGAAACGTCCAAAATTATTGTTGCTCGATGAGCCTACCAATCACCTGGATATTGAATCTATCATCTGGCTCGAAAACTTTTTACAGCCTTATGAGGGAGCGGTAGTTGTAATATCGCACGATAAAACCTTTTTGGATAATGTAACTAAACGTACCATTGAGATTGAATTGGGCAAGGTACACGATTACAAGGCCAATTATTCAAAATATCTCGAACTACGTGCCGAACGTCAGGCTCAGCTGCAAAGTAGTTTCGACAGTCAGCAGAAAGAAATTGCCCGAAAAGAAGCGCTTGTCGATAAATTCAGAGCAAAAGCCAGCAAAGCCAAGATGGCACAGTCACTTATTAAGGAGCTGGATCGTATGGAACGTATCGAAATGGAAACTACTGACAGCAGTCGCATGCGTTTCGAGTTTCCGCCTTCTCCGCGCTCAGGCGAGGTGGCTGTAAATGTGAAGGATATGACTAAAAAGTATGGCGACAGTACCATTTTGGATAACATTGATTTTCAGGTAATCAGAGGCGAGCGTATCGCTTTTATGGGTAAAAACGGCGAGGGTAAATCTACACTCATTAAATTGATTGTAGGCGATATTCAGCCTTCGAACGGTATTGTTGAACTTGGGCACAATGTCTTTTTGGGCTATTATGCACAGAATCAGGCAGAGGCGCTCGATCCAAAGATCACGGTACTTGAAACTATGGAGAAAAACTCCCCCTTCGAGCTAAGACCAAAACTGCGTAATATCCTGGGGTCCTTTCTTTTCCGCGGAGAAGATGTTGACAAGAAAGTTTCGGTCCTGTCGGGAGGAGAACGTGCCCGCCTTGCAATGGCATGTATGCTGCTGCACCCAATCAATCTGCTTGTAATGGACGAACCTACCAATCACTTGGATATGCTCTCTAAGGCAATTCTGAAACAGGCACTGTTTGAATTTGACGGAACGCTAATTGTTGTTTCGCACGACCGTGATTTTCTTGATGGTATGACAGACAAGGTGATTGAATTTACCAATAAAAGACTGGTTACTTACCTGGGTGACTTACAGTACTTCCTCGAAAAACGTCAATATGGTTCTCTGCGCGATGTGAGTTTGGGTAAATCAGCCCTCAATAATATGCTGGTTAATAAAGAGCATCATGCGAAGCCAGATTCCAATTCGGATGAAAATCAGGAACAGGTCAAACGCATCAGGAAGAATATTCAAAATGCTGAAAAGAAAATCAAACGCATCGAAGAAGAACAATCCAAATTGGAACTAATCATGGGTGTTACCGAAAAATTTGGAACAGCCGAGTACAATAAAGCGTTAAAAGATTACGAATCAAATAAAAAAGAACTGGAGCTGGCGATGGAAGAGTGGGAGGAAGCTGAAATGGAGCTGGAGAAATATTCATAGACTACAGATTTAGAGACGGCAGACTTGAAGACTTATTATCATATTTCTCAAGTCCAAAAGTCTCAAGTCTAAAAGTCTCAAGTCTAAAAGTCTAAATTATGATACTCTACAACGTAACCGTAAAAATTGACCTCGATGTCCACGATGAGTGGCTGCAATGGATGCAGGAGGTGCACCTACCCGAGGTAATGGCTACTGGCCTTTTTCTCGATAACCGAATAGCCAAAGTATTGCTGCAGGATGAAAGCGACGGCATTTCCTATGCATTTCAATACACTTGTGCCGACATGGCAACTATGCAAAAGTACATGGGATTGCATGCGCCTTATCTGCAAAAAGCACATGGTGAAAGATACAAGGATAAGTTTGTGGCATTCAGAACCTTGCTGGAAGTGATTTAAAAATTAAGAAGTTAGAAATCTGAAAACAGAAATCAGAAGAAACTCACAAATAAATTTACCTTCAAATTTATAGAGCTCTCTCGTTTAACAACGAGATCGGTTCCAAACCTTCAAAATAAAGTTCTTAATACTTAATACTTGATTCAATTTCCAATTTCCAAATTTCAAATTATCAAATTATCAAATTATCAAATTAAAAAATATGGCTATCTTATCAATTCCATCGCAAAACCATAGCATCTCCGATGCAAATGAAATCAGAACCTTCCTTAATGAACGTGGTGTTTATTTCGATCAGTGGGAAGCAGCTGTTGAATTCTCAGAAGATGCCGATCAGGATACAATTTTGAAGGCATACGAGCATGTTTTGAATCCTTATATGAACAAAAATGGCTATCTGGTAGCCGATGTGATCAACATCAATGCCCAAACGCCTAATTACGAAGCTGTTCGTGCTAAATTCCTAAGCGAACACACGCATACCGAAGATGAGGTGCGCTTTTTTGTCGACGGCCAGGGACATTTTTGGTTTAATCTTGAGGATGGAAAAACCCCCGTTTTTAATGTGCTTTTACAGGCAGGCGATCTTATTTCTGTTCCAGCTAATACTAAGCATTGGTTCGATGCAGGTGAGCATAATCCCTTTGTTAAAACGATTAGAATTTTTATTGACCAAAGTGGTTGGGTGCCTCATTATACCGGTTCAAAAGTAGAACAGGCATTTTTGTAAAATTATAAAAGTCCAATTCGATTTATTTTAAATTCACTTTAGTGTGAATGATTAGGGCTAAGATTGTAATTTGCAGGAAATACAATAGGTTTTAGTTCTTTTATTATCTTTGCCCCAATATTTTATAAAAAACAGTCAATATTATATGCTGGTACATATGTTCAAATCAAAGCTGCACAGGGTAACGGTTACACAGGCCGACCTTAACTATATGGGCAGTATTACGATAGATGAGGCACTGATGGAGGCAGGAAATCTGCTGGAAGGCGAAAGAGTACAAATTGTGAATAACAATAACGGTGAACGTTTCGAAACCTATGTAATAAGAGGGGAACGCAATTCAGGCGTTATTTGTCTGAATGGTGCAGCTGCGCGCAAAGTACAGCTTGGCGATATTTGTATCATTATTTCCTATGCCTATTTGGATTATGAGGAAGCCAAGCATTTCAAACCTGTAACTATACTGGTTGATGAAAAAAACAGGATACTGAATCCCTAAATTGAACCTTAAGTGTCCGAAAACAAAACCAAAAATACAATAATATCCTTGTTCAAATTCCTGCTCTTTTTAGGGGTGGGAATTGGCATTTTATATTTTGTGTATCTAAATCAGGAAGCAGCTTTTCAGAAAGAATGTGCCTTTAAAACGCAGTATGACTGTGAAGGGAAGTGCACCGAAACCTTCTTGATAAACAAGCTATTCAAGGATTTTGCCTCGACAAACTATTTATGGCTCGGATTGGTCTGTCTGGCTTTTATGGTCAGCAACTTAAGTCGTGCCCTTCGGTGGAATTTACTAATCAGACAACTTGATGGAGCTGGAAAATACAAGCCAAAATGGTATAATTCTTTCCTGACAATAATGATCGGCTATCTGGTAAATTTAGCTTTGCCAAGGGCTGGTGAGTTTGTACGCCCCGCTACTATGGCGCAGTATGAAAAATTGCCATTGGATAAAACTATTGGTACGGTTGTAACAGACCGAATTATGGATATGCTAATGCTGCTGCTAGTTGTAGGCATTTCATTGCTGCTTCAATTTCAGAATATTTATAATTTTTTAAGTGGTAAATCGGCTGAGCCGCCAAAATGTAATCTCCCGATACCCGAAACAGCCTCAGCTAGTTCTTTGCCCATAATTTGGATATTGCTTGGCCTTTTTGTTATGGGATTATTTGGCCTTTTAATGATCTATCTATTACGTGAAAGATTAAGAAAACTGGCCATTTATAAAAAAGTTGAGTCAATGGTTTTCAACTTTTGGGAAGGCATAAAAACGGTTTTCTCCCTGCGTCGGGGCGATTTGTTGCAGTTTATCTTTCATACCTTTGTAATTTGGTTCATGTATTTTCTCATGACCTTTTTCTGCTTTTTTGCATTTGAAGCAACCGCACATTTAGGTTTTATGGCTGCCTTGCTTTGTTTCGTATTTGGGTCTTTTGGAGTATTGGTGCCATCACCTGGCGGAATGGGAACCTATCAGCTTGCAGTTACGGCTGCACTTGTAATATATGGTGTAGGGAAAGCAGATGCATTCGCATTTTCAAACATTATTTTCTTTACAGTCAATCTGGTTTGTAATGTTTTATTCGGTTTGCTCGCTTACATATTGCTTCCGATTTTAAATCGGAAATCAGCAGTTTGAAATGATTAAAATCTAAAGTCTGTCGTCTACTAGTCTCTTAGTCTTATAAAATTATGTTAGTTGATACCCACACCCATATATACGCCAAAGAATTCGATTTTGACCGCGATGCAATGATTGCCAGAGCAATCTCGCAGGGAGTTGAAAAATTTTATTTGCCAAATGTTGATTTGGAATCTATTCCCAGAATGCTGGAACTTGAAGCAAAATACCCCAAGCAATGTTTTGCCATGATGGGCTTGCATCCCTGTTCCGTAGAAGCAGATTATAAAACTGTTTTGGCCGAAATTGAACAACACCTATTTGCCCGAAAATTTGTCGCAGTAGGGGAGATTGGCCTCGATTATTACTGGAGTAAAGAGTTTATAGAAGAACAGAAAGATGCCTTCCGTATTCAATGCCGTTGGGCTATAGATTTGGATATTCCAATCATCATTCATGCCCGGGAATCATTAGACGACTTGATTCAGATTGTCAGAGAAGAAAAAAAGGACGACAGGCTGCGAGGCATTTTTCACTGTTTCGGTGGAACATTGGAACAGGCAAAGCAAATAATTGAACTTGGTTTTTGGATGGGAATAGGAGGCGTGTTGACTTACAAAAAATCTGGTTTGGACGAGATTGTGAAAGATATTCCCCTCGAATGGCTGGTACTTGAAACCGATGCGCCTTATCTTACACCTG
>CANETR010000154.1 GCA_947441325.1 Saprospiraceae bacterium | reverse complement strand
GGACTGGCCTCGATGTGGCTGAACGATTTCACGCAGAAAGACCAAAATTTTGAGGTTTTGGGTTATTTGGAGATTTCAGAAAATCATAGCGCAGAGGAACATCCTGTCATTATTCTGAAGAGAAGTGAAAAAACCAATCCGCTGGCCAATTTCAGGCAGGGCGACATTGCAGTGCTTTATCCTAAGGAAAATGAGGATGACAATGTTTTGCGTCATCAGATTTTTAAGGGCTCAATTGCTGAAATTGATGCCGAAAAAGTTGTTTTCAAACTACACTCGAGACAGTACAATGGTTCCATTTTCCTACAATATAATTCATGGTTCATAGAGCCCGATATGATGGACAAGAGCTTTGCTGTGCAGTTTCAGGGACTTTTCGATTTCCTCGAAAGCAGTAAGGAAACCAAGGAGTTATTACTCACCGAAAGGCCGCCATTGGAACCAATTCAGGATGATATAATTTTTAACAATCCAAACCTTGGTGATGAACAGCGTCGAATATTAAAAAAGGCCATCAATTCAAAAGAGTATTTTCTCTTGGTTGGCCCTCCGGGCACCGGCAAAACAAAATTTATGCTGGCTGAAACAGTTAAATACCTTTTAGAAAATACCAAACAAAATATTCTGCTGCTGGCCTATACCAACAGGGCAGTTGATGAAATCTGCGAGGCTATTCACGAATTTGCAAAGAACGATTATCTCAGACTGGGCTCGCGTTATTCTTGCGACAGCCGTTTTGAAGATCGTATGTTTTCTGTTGTTACTGAAAAAGTGGATAAACGCAAGGAGCTGAAAGAAATCATCGACCGACACAGGATTTTTGTTTCAACCGTTGCCACTATCGTAAACAGGCCTTTGATATTGAAACTTAAAAAATTCGATACCGCTGTTATTGACGAAGCTTCACAGATTTTGGAGCCACTCTTGGTGGGCATGTTGCCTGCTTTCAGACGTTTTATACTTATTGGAGACCACAAGCAATTGCCTGCGGTGGTAATGCAGGACAAAAACAGGTCGGCAGTGGACGACGAGCAACTGCTGTCTATTGGTCTGCACAACCGCAGAAATTCACTGTTCGAAAGACTTTTCAACCGGGCACAGCAGGAGGGCTGGAATTGGGCATGGGATATGATGTCACATCAAGGAAGGATGCATGCCGATATTTGTGAGTTTCCGAGTAAATATTTTTACAATTCGAAACTGCATCTGCTTCCGAATGACAGAGGCGGAGCATGGCAGCGCGAGGCGCTATCGCTAAAAGTGCCAAACAATGCTAATGAACTCATCATGTCACTTTGCAAAAAAAGGGTCGTATTTATCCCTTCGAGTTCCGATTATGATGGCAATCCAAAAACTAATTTGATTGAGGCTGACATAGTGGGCAAAGTAATCGACTCCTTTAAAAATATCTACGATCACAATGGTCTGCAGTTTAATCAAAATACCCTTGGTGTCATTACTCCTTTCAGGGCACAGATTGCACAAATCAGGCATAAATTAGAAACTTACGCTAAGTCATACGAGCAATGTAGTATCGATACGGTAGAACGTTATCAGGGTGGCGCAAGGGATATCATCATCATATCGCTTTGTTTGAATATGACGCATCAGCTCGAGGCTGTTGTTTCTTTATCGGATGACGAAAGCGTTGACAGAAAATTGAACGTAGCGCTAACTCGTGCACGTAAACATTTGGTAATCATTGGCAACGAGTATGTAATGAAGCAAGATGCTAGGTACAGTAAGTTATTGGAATGGATGCAATCCTAAATTTGATAAGTAAAGGGATGAATATAACTGAAATAAATTTCGAGGCAATCAAAGAACTGGCACGCAAGGCGGGCGCTGCCATACTCGAAATTTATAATCAGGCCAATGATTTTGAAATTGAACAAAAATCGGATGATTCGCCGATAACTAAAGCTGACAAAATATCGAACGAAATTATCTGTAAGGGAATTGAATCCTTAAATTTAGGCTACCCTATAATTTCTGAAGAAAATCTGCAGACTCCCTTCGAAGTTAGAAAAAATTACAAAAGATTTTGGTTGATTGACCCGCTTGACGGCACCAAAGAGTTCATCAAGCGAAATGGCGATTTCACCGTAAATATTGCGCTAATTGAGGACAAGAGACCAATTGCCGGTTTTATTTATACCCCTTGTACGGATGAACTTTTTTGGGGAATTAAAGGACAAGCTGCCTATTACGAGCAAAATAATGTGGTTCAGCGATTAAACGCTGCCGAATTCGACATTAAAAACGAGGGATTAAGGGTAGTTGCTTCAAGATCGCACCTAGATGAAGCTACCTTAAAAATGATTGAAAAACTCCATAATCCTAAGATTTTTAACAGAGGCAGCTCCCTCAAATTTATGCTCTTGGCAAAAGGATTAGCCGATTATTACCCGAGAATGTCACAGACTATGGAATGGGACATTGCTGCAGCCCAAATTATTTTAGAAGAATCGGGTGGAAAGATTATTGACCACGTTAGCGGACAGGCACTGGAGTACAATAAAGAATCGATGAAAATTCCGGGCTTTATTGCCTGTGGCAATGGAAATCCGCTTTTATTTTAATTTATCGAATCCTCTTCTTTGATTTCAGTTACCTGAATAGCAGGACTAGTATAACTAAGGGGGTCTTGTTTGTAAATACCCACCAGATATTCATAAACCTGGGGCATATTATCGCGAAGTAATTGCGGCATCGCAAAAAACTGCTCCGAGCACATTTCGAAGAGCTCATAATCGTTGATTGCTGTGTAGCTGAAAATATAATTCGGATGAAAATTTCGATTTTGATGCAACTCATAGATCAGTTTTTCTCTGTCATAGGGAATATCTGAATCCTGAATATTGTGCTCCAGTTTAAACAATTTTGCAAAACCATAAAGTGCACTGTCGTAATAATTTTTAGGTTGTTTGAGTCCCAAAACAAACATATTTACCGACAATAAGAGGCAATCGAAACGATCCTGATTTACCTCTACCGAATGTAACTGATGACTCATCTCGGGGGTAATAAAAGTGCGCGGAAAAAGTATAACTGCACCCAATTTTGGAAAAAACTCCGTATTGTAAGGAAATCCCATAGTATATTGAATCGCAGAGGCAGATACAAGCAATTGAATGTCTCCAGGAATTTTTTCGGCAGCACGCATCTGAAATTTTTTCTGATCGCGAAAGACACTGACCCTTTTCTCAAACTCTATTTTATGCTCAGCCCCAAGTCTTTTGTAATAGGGAAAATATTTATACAAAATATCAATCTCTTTTCCGGAAAGTCCACTTGGATTTCTACTGATCCACCATTCATAAATTGCCCTTTTCAGCAAAAAAGTACCCGTTCCAATTACAAGCGGAATTAACATCAACCATTCGTAACCGGGGATGTAATTAAAAATAGACAAATAGGCAAGTATGGCCAAAGCGATTGCCGATGGGACTACGAAAATGGCTACAATAATCATATTGATTGTGTTAACGGCTGTTTCAAAAAAAATTTACATGAAAATAATCAAATTCTTTTGAAAATGAGCGTAAAGTTTAAAAAAGCAAGGGATTCTTAGGTCTATTTTTTAATTTTTTTTGAATTTTATTCTGCCGAAGTCTGATATAATTTATAACTTAGGAACCATATCACAAAAAATCAATTATCAACAAGGGACCAATCCCATTCTAAATTATTAAAATTCAAATAATTATGGAAATTCGCCGCTTATTCGACATCCCATATTACCAGCAAAAAAATTCTCCTCTGAAACAATCATTGGGTGGAATGCATGTAAATGGTAAAAACTATTCCTATTCGACCGATGAGTTTGTAAAATTAGTAAATAAAGTAAGTCTTGGTTTACTACAAATGGGTGTAAAAGCCGGCGATAAAATTGCTTTGATCTCTTACAATAATCGTCCCGAATGGAATATTATGGACTTGGGCATGATGCAGATTGGTGCCATAAATGTACCTGTATATCCAACGATTAGTCCATCTGACTATGTTTATATTTTCAACGATGCCAATGTAAAATATTGTGTAGTAGGACATGGTGACCTGCTCGAAAAAGTTAAAACTGCACAAAAAGATATCCCAAGTCTGCAGGCTATTTTCACCTTTGATGAAGCAGATGCCAAGGGACAAACAGATTCAAATGGCAGCGAAGTAAGTTTTTGGGAACATATTTTTTCGGACAGCAACGACTTTTCTGCTGTTGAACAAATCAAAGAAACGGTTAAACCCGAGGATATTGCAACAATCATTTACACTTCGGGCACAACGGGCAATCCTAAGGGTGTCGTACTTTCGCATCACAATATCAGCACGAATGTGCGCGATGTATTGCCCTTTATTCCATTAAAATCTGGAGAAGTAGCGCTCAGCTTTCTTCCGCTCTGTCATGTTTTCGAACGTACTGTAACATACGGATATATGGCCAAAGGTGTAAATATTGTGTACGCCCGCGACCTCGAAACACTGTCTGAATCGCTTCAGGAGGTAAAACCACATTTCTTTACTACAGTGCCCCGTCTATTGGAAAAGGTTTATGAAAAAATCATCAACAAGGCAAAAGGCGAAAGTAAAATCAAACAGAAAATATTCTTCTGGGCTTTGGGACTTACCGAAAAATATGACTACGATTGGAAAGCAAGTGGTCTGATGGGTTTGCAATGGGCAGTAGCCGATAAACTTGTTTTTTCAAAAATCAGGGCCCGACTTGGCGGTCGTGTGAAAGGTATCGTAACCGGAGCAGCTGCCTGTCCACGCCGCATGGCACAGTTTTTCTCTGCCATTGGAGTTCCAATCAGAGAGGGATATGGATTGACCGAGACCTCTCCTGCCATCTCTATTAATCTTTTCGAGCCACATCAGGCAATGCTTGGTTCTGTAGGTCCAATTCTGCCAAGTGTAAAGGTTAAAATTGCAGAAGATGGCAACTATGGCCCTGGCGAAGGTGAAATTATGGTTCAGGGGCCAACTGTAATGGTTGGCTACTATAACAAACCGGAAGCAACAGCCGAAGTAATGACCTCAGATGGCTGGTTCCTGACTGGAGATATCGGAAAATTTGTAGAAAACAACAAGGGTGTTAAATTCCTGAAAATTACCGATCGTAAAAAAGAACTGTTAAAAACATCGGGCGGAAAATACGTTGCCCCAACTCCTATTGAGTCATCGCTCAAAGAGGATTTGCTCATTGAGCAGGCTATGGTAGTGGGCGATAATATGAAATTTGTTTCGGTTGTCATTCAGCCAACCTTCGATTCACTTAAAAACTGGTGCAAGGAAAATGGTATTGAATACGGTACAGATGTAAAAGCTGTATTGAGCAATCCTAAAGTTCTGGCCTATTATCAGCAGGTAATTGATGCTGCCAATCCACAATTTGGTAAAGTGGAACAGGTTAAAAAGTTTGTTTTGGTTCCTGATGTTTGGGGCGTTCCAACTGGTGAACTTACGCCAACTATGAAGCTAAAACGCAGAGTAATCCTTAGTAACTATCAAAAAGAAATCGAGGCCCTCTATGCCTAAAACTAATATGGGCTGTCTTTAAGAGGCAGCCCTTTTTTTATCTATGAAAAAAAACTTCACATTACTTTCATATTGCCTTATCGGCTGTTTTTTGATTCTTTTTTCTGCTTCCTGCCGAAAAAATAAAAGCCCGATCTATGCTGTAAGCGACATTAGCGGTCAGTGGAAACGCGTTTTGAGCAGTAAGCCCCAATATGACAGCCTCATGTATATCAGCATTAATGGCTCCGATGGGATCATAGACAGTACGCTGATTTCAGGATATTTTACAATTGGCACAGTGAAGTGGAAATCGATTTCGCCCGATGATGACTCCTCCTTTGTTTATCAGGAGCTGGGAAGCGATAATGCTTATTATAACTCGAGAATGACTTATATTAAAAACAGCAGTAATGGCATT
>CANETR010000153.1 GCA_947441325.1 Saprospiraceae bacterium | reverse complement strand
TGGGCGCTGCCACAAATCAGACCCTAAATTAGTAAAGAACGTAAAGTTGTTAAAAGGTACCTGGATTTGGGAAGATGGTTTAACAGCTGCTGATAAATTTCAACTTGACAGTGACGAGGTTTTTAAATTAGTAAGTGAAGACGCAAGTGGAAACCTGAAGTTGGAATCAGATACTGATCCCAAAGCATATTTTTACAGTGTAAAATCAGATGTTGCTGCTGAAACCCATTACGAAAAACTTGCAGCTGCAACACCATTATTTCCTGAAAAACCATCCAAAAATCACGTCCTGCAAGGAGCTCTTGGAGACTGCTATCTTCTTGCCGCAGTTTCGAGTCTTGCCGCAAAAGATTCTGATGCAATTGTGGATATGATGTTGGATAAAGGAGACACAGTTACTGTTCGCCTTTTTGACGTTAAGAAAAATAAGAGTACCGGAAAGAAAACTTTTACTGCCAAATATTTTAATGTGGACAAGTCTGTTGTTAAAGAACATGATAACAGCGATGCTTACACAAAAACTTATCTTTGGGTGCAAATTTTAGAAAAAGCTTATACGGCTGGAGGTTTTACAGGTTCTTTTAAAGAATATCAGTCGGGTGAAAATGCCTCAGGAGATTTTGCCAAAATAGAAGGAGGTCAAATTGCTTTTTCAATTGAGGTGCTTACCGGCAAAGAATCAACCATTAAATTCTATCAAATCGATTCGGCCAAAGATATGGTTGTTACTGGAATTCCAGTTTCCGAAAGAGGTAAGCAAGAAGGCAATAGCCTGAATGTCAAGTATTTGCCTTGGGGTACTGATGAAGCTACAGTAATGTCAGCACCTGGGAATAACTATTCAGCATCTATTTCCTATCAGATATTTGGTAGAGATAAAACCAAAACAATCAATTGGTGGAAATTTGTACAAAAGGGCTCAATCGATAAATTATTTGCCAGAGAGTATGATGGTGATTATAGCGGAGAACCTACTCTTGAGGACTTTGAACTGCTGTTTCAGGGTAAAATGAAAGATGCAAACGATGATGAAGTAACTGGATTGTCAGTACTTGATGCAGATTTGGCCAAAACAATGTTGGATTGGCTAAAAAGAGAAGCGCTGTATCCTGGAAAAAGAGGATCTGGAGTTTACACAACGCTTCAATTGTCTCTCTTTAAAGATGTTAAAGATGCTTTGGGTTCCGGAAAACTTGTAGGCTTAGGTTCTAAAGTATTAGTTGGGCGTAACAGTGAGGGAACAGGACACAGTGGCGGCGAGGCCATTTCTGGTGGCTTAGTAGGAGGGCACGCCTATTCTGTATTGGCTGTACGTGAACCGGATCCGCTTAAAGAATTGGAAATTAGAAATCCATGGGGTGCTGTAGTGCAGCGTAATGTCATGACTTCAGATCGTATTTTGGAGTTAGAAAAATTGCTGAAGGTTGTTATTAACAAAGAGGTTGAATCTCATCAGGAAGCTATTGAGAAACTAAAAAAATCTGCCGATGAATTAAAATCAAAATTTGAGGCTGAGACAGATGAGACGAAAAAGACAGATCTTAAAAAACAAATGGACGAAACCCTGGAGAAATACAACAAGCGTAAGACGTACACTGAAAACATAGTAGCTCCTGAAAATATGTTAAAGCTTAAGGACAAGCTTATTAATTACAAGGAAAACTACAATAAAGTTTTTGACAGGATTGAGGCTTTGAAAAAGAAAGATCCCAGTGAGATGATTTCAGTGCAGGAAGAACAAATAAAAGGAGAAGAAAGCGGAGAATTTTGGCTCTATCTCGATGATCTTACCCGACGATTTAACGCTGTACATATTGGATAAGGTTTTGCTAACTCCAAAACAACAAAAATCTCCGAGTCTTATTCAGACATCGGAGATTTTTTATTCTACAGTAACTTTAAATTTTAATTCATTTTCGATATTACCTCGAAACATTTTTTTAATTATTATATCACAAGTACCAATTTCCTCTGCTTCAAAAACTAGTGTGACAGTAGAGTTGTCAGCACCTGACATATGTTTTCTATCTGGATTGCTATATACTTTGTTTCTTTCCTTCAATGCTAAAACAAAACCATCAGATAGCGCATATTCCGCACTTATGCCAACAGAACCATGTTCCCTGAAAGAATAGCTGATTTGCTGTCCTAATTTTATTTTGTACTCACTTTGTGATAGGCTATTAATTTTAACAATTTCCATTTTTGTTTTATTTTTGGAAGAAGGCTTATCTTTTGATAGTTCCTTTTTAATATTGCAACCTATTACAAGTGAGGCTATTATAAAAAAATATAATATGCTTTTTAACCGGAATTTCATAATTGCAGAGAATTATTGGCATTAATGGCAATGAAAGGAGCAATCAATCCAACATAATCACCTGCAAAATTTCGTAAGTATCGGCATTGGTAATGTAAGCAACTAGGGCATAACCGCCAGGCAAATCGCGGAAAGATTCAGGAATTTTGAAGGTATAGTCCTTGCGCATTTTGAAACCTGCAGCTGTAGTGCCTGTAAAAACTGGCTCGCCCCATGTGCCATTTACATTACCAATATGAACATTGTGGTGATCATAAAACTCTACATCATTAGGGAAAACGGTGTATTTTTTTTGCCAGTCAATAACTTCTTTAGCAATGGCATAGACCACCAGATTGTAATTTCCTGTCAGTTCTGTTTTAGCTTCAGCCTCAATGTGAACAAACATGGCGTCTGTTTCATCATAATAATTTAAAACGCCTTGTAAATTAGCGCTCAGGTTATTTTCCTGAAGATAATTTGTTACATACTGCTGCCATTGACCGTATGGAATCCAAAGAGTTGTAGAGCCCGAAAGCGGACGACGATTGATAAGACCATAGGGGTTACCGGGCAAACCGCTCAGAGTTGTGGAGTAGCTGATGCCCGCATCATTGGTAAAATCGCGGCTGTATTTAGGATACTCAGGTTCATCGGCTGTGTGCCAGCGTTGATATTGAGAAATTCCACCTGTTCCGGCATGTTCGCTGATGACAAAAACACGACCCGGATTTGCAGTTTCAATATTTTTAGCAACAACAGCAGCCTGCGGACAATTTCCGCACTGATGCCCAGTGTAGTCCTCAATTAATACATTTATATTGGTATTGTTATTTTGGCCGAAACTGGGATAATTATACTCAGTTGCAAAGTTACCCGGAAAAAGAGTAATGTCGTAATTGGCCGAATCTATCGGAATAGGATTTTTTACCCGATCGCAGGAGAAAAACAGTGATACTGTAAGGACAAACAATAATACCTTTTTCATAATTGTTTCATTTTATAAACGTACAAATAATTTAAAAACTATGTGTAAAACTAAAAGTAAAGCCATTGGATGCAGGCACTTGACGGCAGATTCCGCCTACACAGAAAATACCTGCGCGCTGTTTACCCACATTCAACATAAAACGTGTTGATCCATTGATATATGATACCGAACCCAACAAATAATGAACTCTTTGAGCACTGACATCGTTGCCATAATTCCATTGGTCAATAATCCCAAATGTCCAATGCGGTGAGATAGTATATTCCAACACTAATGTGGCCCAATCGCCCTTGTCCTGTTTGGTCCAAAGACCTTGCAATTCACCGCGAAGGCTATGTTTTTTACTCAATTTATAGGTCACATCTACTACGGCAATATTGGTATAAATATAACCAAGTGTTTGCGCCACAATATTTGCCGATGCATTGAAAGCCTGATTATAATAGACCAGATTCACCAATAGTTTTTTGTTGAATTTGCGGCTGATTTCGATATTAAAATCTCTGAAGAAGAGACTGTCACTCATTCCGAAAGGTGTGGCAGTATAACCACGCAGTAAGCTGTCGTACAAAATAGACCTCCTGTTAACATCGTAAGCCGTGGAGAAGTTTACATTGATTTTGGTTCCGTACTTTCCGCCAATTTTTGTACCCTTTGGAATGGTGTACATAATGTCGGCCTGATAGGCGATTTCGCCCGTTGGAATAGTGGCGTATGGATATAGCGTGGCAGCAAGATTGTAAGTATGCGTTTTGGTGAGTGCAGGCAGGAAGTTAATCTGCAGGTCGGTAAGGGTGGCGCCGCGGTCGGAGCGGAAGCTCATATTATCGATAGATTTGGCCTGTAGTAAAACACCAAAGCCTTTGCGGCTGTAACCGGCATTCAGTAGTATGCCATGGCCGTTTTTGTATATATATCCGTTGTTGTCAGAAGGGTCGTTTTCTTTAACAACATATTCGCCTGAGATGTAGAAATCTTTATAACCAATTTTCGCGCGACCTGAGTATGCCGCAACATTTTCGGGAAGGATGAGCAGGGTATTCTGGTCGCGCTGGAATTTGCTCACAAAACTACCGCCAGCGCTGATTTGTAGGCCTATACTGTCTAATTTTGGAAAGAGGGATCTGAAATCGACTTCGCCGTTAACACCACGTACAATGCCGGGACCATTCACCAGTTTGCTGTCGAATTCGAACCTTTGCTTGCCAACCAGTCCGGTCAGTTCTATGCCTTTATAGGGGCGATATTTCAGGTGTACACCATCCATTGCATTATCCAAACCCAAGGCTCTTTCCTCAAAGGAGCGAAAAACCATACCGCTGCCAAACTGATCGTAAAAATTACCGACAGTTACTTCGAGATTTTTTCCCGAAAATCCAGCATATCGATAACCGATCCCAGAGCCCTGAAAACGCTGCGGGTAACCGAGCAAGACAGGAAGGTAACTTTCGAAACGAACGCCTGCTTTGAAAAAGCTATTTCGGTAATTAACATTGGCAAAAGAGTTCATGGCACCTTTTTCGGGTGGCACCTGTGCATTAATATTAGAATCGGGACGATAAAACTGATAAGTCGATTCGATATTTCCCGTCACAGTACCCAATTGCAGGTTTTCGAACTGTGCAAAAGAAAATTGGGCTGTAGCAATACATACAGCCCATATTATGAGATTAAGGAGTTTCATGAATATTGATTTCTATTCAGCGAGTTTTTTGATTTTTTCAAACAATTCATTCTCATCGCCGGGATTGTAGTTATTATGTTTCCACACAATATTTCCTTTGCCATCAACGAGAAAAGTAAAAGGAACATTATTTACACCAAGGGCTCTTTTCAGATCGCCATTGGTATCGAGCAGTACCTCATATTCCCAGCCTTGTGCACTTACATAAGGTTTTACCTTATCTACCGTTCTTTGGTCATCGATGGAGATGGCATAGATTTTTACACCTGTTTCTTTTTGCCAATCCTCGTAAAGGTCGCTGATAGTATTCAGTTCTCTTTTGCAGGGAGCGCACCAGGTTGCCCAAAAATTGATAACATAGGGTTTGCCATCGTTCTTGATTTCACTAAGATTAACGGCATTTCCATCGATATCTTTCAGTACTACATTAGGTAGCTTTTCTTGTGCAAATGTTACAATTGACAGAAAAAGGAAAAAGGTCAGTAGGTTAAGGCTTTTCATAATTGATTTGAATTTAGCATAAAAACAAATTTGGGACTTTGTGAAAGGGCTTACCTTCGGACAGAAAGTAAGCCCTTTTAGGTCACCAATTCCTATCGTTTTTGAATTAGACAAATATCAATCCAAAAATTAAGGAAAATGTAATTTATTTCAGAACTGAAAGTTTCTCAGTTGTGATTTTACCGTCAGCATTGATTGTAACAGTGTAAAGACCGTTAGCAAGTTGAGAAACATCCATTTTGTGGAAGTTTACATTGCTAAGGTTTTGGCTGAGTACGATACGACCCTGGATATCAGAAACGCGAATTACTGCTTCGTTCACAGTGTTTTCGAAGTTCAGATTTACTTCGCTAGAAGTTGGGTTAGGGAACATTCTCAGATTGTTAACAACAGCTTCTTCAACTGCAGTAGCAGATGCGTTTACAGCAAATTTCTTATTATCTGAAGAAGTGAACTGACCGCCAGTCAT
>CANETR010000152.1 GCA_947441325.1 Saprospiraceae bacterium | reverse complement strand
TTGTTGAGGATAGCCCGGCTGTAGTTAAATTTGTTTTAATCAGGAATTCCCAAACAGTTGAGTCCTGAATATTGATTGGGACATATAGCGATGCCGAACCAGCGTTGCCAAGGTCATTCAATCGCAATTCATTAGTAGCCCCAATAACGGTGTATTTTGTTAAATCTCCCGACCAGGCAGGATTATTAAGAAAATCCCCATCATTGAAATTATCCTGAAATACTGTCTGAGCAAATATATTAGCGCATATAATTTGCAGAAAAATCATCAAATATGTACGAAGTGTTTTCATTGGTACCGTTTTCTTGGTTTTAACTTCTAAAAATAAGACTCTTATATTAACTGCATATTAAAATTAGGTTCTTTTTATTGCCTCTTTCAATTTTTATCTATTTTTGATTCAAATTCTAAAATTAAATGAAATTTAAAGCCCATCCATGGCACGGTATAAAGCCTGGTCCAAACTGTCCCGAAGAAATAAGATGTTTTATTGAAGTTGTACCCGGCGACCAGATGAAATATGAAATTGATAAAGAAAGTGGTTATTTAATTGTAGATCGCCCTAATTTATATTCCAGTGTTGTTCCCCTGCTTTATGGTTTTATTCCAATGACTTATTCCGCAGATATTTCAGCTGAATATTGCATGAAACAAACCGGTATAGATAATCTTAAAGGAGATGGTGACCCGCTTGATATCATTGTTTTAAGCGACAGATATATCCCAAGGGGTGATATCATTGTAGAGGCTTTACCAATTGGCGGATTACGTATGATTGATAAAAATGAAACAGATGATAAAATCATAGCGGTTCTAAAAGGGGACCAAACTTATGGACACTTTACAGACATATCTGATATACCCAGAGCACTAATAAAAAGAATCAAACATTATTTTCTTAGTTATAAAAATGATCCTGAAAATAATAGAGATAGTATCGTTAGCATTGCAGGCGAGTATGGTAGAGAAGAGGCTTATGAAGTTATTAAAGCCGGTTTAAAGGATTATAATACACATTTTACAAAATAAATCTAAAAAGATATGAGAAAGATAAGTGCTGACAAAGTATTTACCATCTCTGGTGAAATACTTGGTAATGCTGTCATTGTGACAGATAATTCAGGGATTATTTTAAGCATTGCTGACCGATCTGAATTTGATCAATCTGAGTTGGAAATTTATAATGGAGTTCTAGTACCTGGGTTTGTTAATGCCCATTGTCATCTCGAGCTTTCACACATGAAGGCAAAGGTTGACACGGGTACTGGTCTGATCGATTTTATCAAATCGGTAGTCACAAAAAGAAATGTTGAACAGGAACTTATCCTCGATGCAATAGAAAAAGCAGAACAGGAAATGTTAGATGCAGGTATTGTAGCAGTTGGCGATATTTCTAATGTACCCGACACATTTGCCCAAAAAAGCAAAGGGAATTTAAAGTATTACAGCTTTGTAGAATTTTTTGATTTTTTGCAAAATCAAAATGCTGTTGCAGAATTCGAAAAATACAAGGCAGTTTATGATACTTTACCACTTGCACCTGGTAGTAAAAAAAGCTGTGTGCCTCATGCACCTTACTCTGTATCTGAAAAACTCTTTTCGCTCATCAATGATGCAAACAAAGAAGAGGTAAAAACCATATCCATTCACAACCAGGAAACGCCTCCTGAGAATGAACTCTTTTTAAAGGGGAGTGGCGGTTTTGTCGATTTTTACGGACAGTTTGGAATCTCCCTAAGTTCATTCCAGCCTAATGGCAGAACGGCCATCCATTATGCACTGGAAAATATGGACAGTAAGCATAGAACTTTATTTGTTCACAATACTTTGACCACGGCCAAGGACATAAATTTTGCAAAAAACTGGAATTCCAATGTCTTTTGGGCTAGTTGTCCCAATGCTAATTTATACATTGAAAATAGTTTGCCCAATTATCAGATCTTTATTGATAATGATGCAAAAGTTTGTATCGGCACAGATAGCCTCACGTCGAATTGGCAATTATCAATTCTTAGCGAAATGCAGGCAATCGCCAGATACCAATCATATGTAAATGATGAAACATTATTGACATGGGCAACTTTAAATGGTGCAAGGGCTCTTGGTTTTGACGATGAACTGGGTAGCTTCGAAGTTGGTAAAAAACCTGGTATCAATTTGCTTTATGGTCATGAAAAAGAGGAAAGAATTATCGGAGAAAAAACCAGGGTTAAGCGTTTGATTTAAAAATGCCATAGTCCAAAAAGTAATTTCTTAGCCTTGATATTTGAAATTACTAGAATTGTCTTCATAAATTTTACTAATAAAAAGTGGCCGCCCAGACTTCTGGACGGCCATTTTAGTAATTTAACCGATAATATTTACTTCAATCAGCAAGGCAAATCTTAATTATCAAAACGATCCAGTTTAAAATACTCGATAATAGTTATTAGCTTTTCAGCGTATTTTTTATCGGTGGCATAACCTGCGCTTTTTAAACCTCTTGCCCAATTTTTGTAATCTTTGCGATCTAATTTAGTAAGATATTTGTATCGACCCGAGCTCAACAGCTTGCTGTGTTCGCGGAAACTATGCCAGGCACTATCGAAAATTCTAAACATATCATATTTGTCATCATCCGTATAGTTGGCACAACGGCAGCCCTGGCACTTAGCCTTGCATTTAATTCCAAAATGATTGTTTTCTTTTTTGGCAAGTTTGCTGTCACCAGCATTGCTTTCCAATAAACCCTGTGCCAGTGTTATGCTTGCCGGAATGTTGTAAATTTTTGCCTCTTCCTGTGCTGTAGCAGCATATTTTTCAATGTAGATTTTGCAAGTCATTTGTTTAGCCGCTACAACCGCCATTGAGATATTTTTTTTCTCAAAGTAATTGGCATCATTAAACACTACCGAAAGGTTAGACAAGCCAGCAGCCTGTTCCTGCTCCGCTTTACTCAGAGCGGATGATACAGCAGTTGCCTCATTTGCTAAGCTAAGGCTACTTACAGGATTGATCATTTCATTGATAGTAGGAGCGGGGTCGGTGTTCAAATTATTTGTTTCAATCTTTGATCCAAGCGCTTCCTTTTTTTCATTAGCCAAAGCAATTGTTCGGTTAGTGCCAAATGGTGTACCATACAAAACGCCGTTTTGAAAAACATCGGCAGACTGAGTTTTGATCTTACTAAAGTTAAAATTTACTTTATCAGTACCTGCCATATATAGCAGAATCAGAAGTGCAGAAACTTGAACCCACTGGTTACCAAAGAATCTTAATATCTTCAATAAAATGTTTTCCCAAATTAAAGCGGCCAGGTTAAAATTTGTGTTGTTCATATTGCATCAGATTGAGTGTGTAAACAAATTCATGTAGGTCTTGTGTAAAACCTGATGCAATTTTAAAACAAATTATTTTATAAAACAAATAAATTCAAAATAAAAAAACAAAAAAGTTTAAAAAATGTGTTTTTGGCGATTTTCTTAGCTTTTGTTTTTGTTGTGTCTATCAAAAAAGTTTAAAACTGGTAAGGTTTCTGAACCCCAATATTTATAGTCGTGTCCCATGACTGGTTCGTTGAAAATTAGTTCATTTGGCTTAAGTCTGGTTTTTAAACTATCGTTCAGTTGTTTTGACTGTGCATGCGGGACTACCTTGTCAAGTTTGCCATGTCCAATATATACAGGCGTTTTCCATTGGTCAATATCTGTGATAATATTATCAATTTCTTTCCAGCGCTTTTTGTTGCTTTCGAAATTTCCATAATATAGTTTCATGATAACATCGCCCGGAATGCCCGTTTGGTCATAGTCGCCCGAGAGTAAACCTGCAGCACTAAAAAGATTTGGTTCTTCTAAAACAATTAAGGCGGCCCCTCTTGCGCCAGATGAAAGTCCTAAGATAAAGTTTGATTGTTCATTAAGCAAAATATCAAAGTTCTTTTTTAAGTAAGGAAAAAGGCTGTCGCAAAGTGCACTTCTAAGAGGTTGGTTTTTATAGATAGGAGCGGTTTCAGCAAAAAAAGTATCGGCATAAACAGAACGACCCATATCGGGCATAATCATAGTATAACCTCTACGGGCGGCTTCGCGGCAAAGTGCTGGCGCATTTTTACACCAATCTTCTTTCGGAAAATTAAAACCTTGTAGTAGTAATATATTACCACGGTATGTTGATCCTGAATCGGGAAAGGCTATATCGCATTTTACATTGGCTATGTTAATGGTGATAAGCGTATCTCTCAATGAAGGAACTTTTGAGTTATCTTCAATTTTGATTGCTTCCGACTTAACCTTTTTATCTGCCTCCGAACACTGAAATAAGAAAGGTATAAATATCAGCAGTTGAAGGATTAGGTTCATTTTATAAGATTTCATAGGTAAATTAATTTTATACAAAGGAAAAGCCTTTAATCCAATTGGATTAAAGGCTTTTGCACATTAAGAATTTTATCTATAAGAACTCTTCAGGTTCACCAAATTCGGCAACTTCTTTTTCAAGTTCAATCTCCGGCTGTAATCCGGCAAGTTCACGATCAACCAAAATACGGCCGCAGTGCTCACAGCTAACAATTTTCTTACGAGAAGACAATTCGAGCTGAACCTGTGGTGGGATGTAGTTATAACAACCACCGCATGAATCTCTTTCTACCGTTACAACAGCAAGACGATTTTTGTATGCGTTGCGAATTCTGTCATAGGCCTTAAGCATACGATCTTCAGTTTTCTTGCGCGATTTCTCCATTTTTTTCTGAAGATTTTTCTCGTCCTTTTCAGTTTTAGCGATGATTTTCTTTAGTTCATCTTCTTTTTTATCCAATTCTTTAGTCTTGGCTTCTTTCTTTTTAGTAGCGGCTTCAAGTGTAGCAGCTTTATTAGAAAGATTGGATTGACCTTCGCGAATGCGTTTGTTTGCTAATTGGATATCAAGACGTTGTAATTCAATCTCACGAGTAAGTGCATCAAACTCGCGATTGTTTTTTACATTTTCTTGTTGTTTTTCATATTTGGCAATCAGTGCTTCAGCTTCGTGAATAGCTGCATTGTGTTTTGCCATTTTCAATTCCATTTCTTTCAACTCCGACTGAAGTTTTGAAATACGGGTATCTAAACCCACAATTTCGTCTTCGAGCTCACGAACTTCCATAGGAAGCTCACCTTTGAGTCGTTCAATATTGTCAATTTGAGAATCAATTGTTTGAAGCTCAAAAAGGTTTTGCAGTTTCTCTTCAATAGAAACGGTACTGACTACAGTCTTTTTTGCCATAAAATAGTGTATATTTTCAGTTAAATGAGATGCTAATTTAGTAAAACTTACACGCTGTCAATGAATTATTACAAATAATTGACTGGGTTTGTTCTTACTTTACTTTGTCGGAGTGCAAAGGTAGTAAAATTTTGTGATATTATTTCACAAATTAATTCGATTGTAAATTGTTCAGTTTCAAAATGTCCTATATCGGCAATGATGATGCGCTTTTCAGCATCAAAAAATTCATGATATTTAAAATCGGCACTTAAAAAAACATCGGCTCCTGCGCTGATTGCCTGTTTCAATAAGAAGGAACCGGCTCCGCCACAAAGGGCAATTTTTTTTATTTCTTTTTTGTGGATTTCAGTATGTCTTACACATTCGCAGTTCATTTTTTCTTTAAGGCTATGCAAAAAGCTCAAGGAATCAAGCGGTTCGTGAAGTTCACCTATAAGTCCACTGCCTATTTCATTAAAACTATTATCCAGACTCACAATTTCATAAGCAACTTCCTCATACGGATGAGCCTCAAACAGGGCCGAGATTATAGCCGATTCGCGATAAGCCGGTAAAATTACCTCGATTTTTTGTTCCGGTTCCGAATGTCTGATTCCCCTTTCCCCAATTACCGGATTACTTTCGTCTGAGCCTTTAAAGGTTCCAATTCCCTCTACACTAAAACTGCATTCAGAATAATTTCCGATATCGCCTGCTCCGGCAGCAAATAG
>CANETR010000151.1 GCA_947441325.1 Saprospiraceae bacterium | reverse complement strand
TAATAGAAATTATTATAATGGTCGTATCAGTAGTACTTATACTGATATCATATTACTTTCAAACACAAATAAGGGTTCTTCATACAATGCAACAATACAACTTACCAAAGACATAGTAAAAGGTTTTAGTGGAACTGTAGCTTACACTTACAGCGATGCAACTTCTATTTTCGAAGGAACCTCTTCTCAAAACTCTTCACAATGGAGAGGAGCTCTGGGGGTAGATGGTCGTAATTTTGCCGAGCTTGGCCGTTCTGATTTCTCAACTGGTAGTAGAGTATTCTCTGGTTTAAATTACAGTATCTCCTACGGTAAAAAAGTTTCTGGCCGTTCTACATTGTCAATTTTCTATAATGGTCAATCAGGACAGACATATTCATATATTTATGATAATGGTTCATTTAGTAGAGGTCCGAATAATGAAGATTCTCGCGAAAGGGTACTAATTTATATTCCAGAAAATCAAAGTGATATTATCTTAGTTGATAAAGGTACTCGAACAGCAGCTCAGCAGTGGACTGAACTTGAAGCATTTATTGATAATGACCCTTACTTATCTAAGAATAGAGGACAATATGCAGAAAAGAATAAAAACCGTACTCCTTTTACAAATATTATCGATCTAAGATTTTTACAAGATATATCTTATACTTCTAAAAAAGGAGACAAAAATACATTGCAGTTTTCCATAGATATTTTCAATTTTACCAATTTATTGAATAAAAATTGGGGTCGTAGTTATGTGGTAAATTCTAGCAATTTTAACAATTATGAACTGTTACGTTTTGAAGGATTTCAGACAGGAACTAAAGTTCCAACTTATAGTTTCCCAGAACAAAAAGGTGCAGTTTGGACAGAGTCTGACTTTCAATCAAGATGGAGGATTCAGCTAGGTTTACGCTATATTTTCAACAGATAAATAACTATCTTTCATATTTTTGTAAAAGAGTTGCAAGTTTTGTACTGCAACTCTTTTTTTGTATTTAATCAAATAATAGTATCGAGTATTAAATGTTGTTTTAAAATTATTAAATGCGATTAATGTGGAATTTTTAAATCATGTCTCAACATTCATGGGCATAATTTTTTTTTAAATTAGAATTGAAATGTTGAGTTCGTGAAATAATCATGTATTTTTATCAGATAGTACTTACTTATTATTTAAAATAGTATTTAAATCTCAATTATAAAAATGCACATAACCGATTATTCCGAATATCAAACTGATTATCAAAAAAGCCTCGAAGAACCTGATTTGTTTTGGGCTGAAATCGCCGAGCATTTTCATTGGAGAAAAAAATGGAATAAGGTATTGGAATGGGACTTTGAAAAACCAGACATCAAATGGTTTCTTGGTGCCAAACTGAATATTACAGAAAATTGTATCGACCGACATTTGGAAAGTAATGCCGAAAAACCTGCATTGATATGGGAGCCAAATGACTCAAGCGAAAAGCATAAGATATATTCCTACAAAGATTTACATAGTGAAGTATGCCGTTTTGCAAATGTTTTGAAAAAACTTGGCGTTGAAAAAGGTGACAGGGTATGCATTTACATGCCCATGATACCCGAATTGGCATTTGCCCTTTTGGCCTGTGCAAGAATAGGAGCAGTGCATTCGGTCGTTTTTGCTGGATTTTCGGCCAATTCTCTTTCCGACAGAATAAATGATGCAGCTGCGAAATTAGTTATTTGTAGCGATGCAATGTGTCGAGGGGCAAAACAATTAGCTGTAAAAAATACAGTTGACGAAGCGATTAAGAATTGCACATCGGTCGAAAAAGTGTTGGTTGTCAATAGACTGGATTGGCCAATACAATTAAAACCAAATTTCGACTATTTATATGATATTGAATCAAAAGGTATATCTGACCATTGTCCTGCAACAGAAATGGACGCAGAGGATATGCTTTTTATACTTTACACTTCTGGTTCAACAGGAAAGCCCAAAGGTGTAGTGCATACAACAGCAGGCTATATGGTTTATGCCGCATATTCTTTCAAGAATGTTTTTCAATACGATAATAACGATATACATTTCTGCACAGCCGATATAGGTTGGATTACCGGTCATAGTTACATTTTATACGGGCCTCTCTTGAATGGTGCGTCTACAGTGATGTTTGAAGGGGTGCCAAATTATCCTGATGCCTCTCGATTTTGGCAGATAATTGAAAAGCATTCCATCACTCATTTTTATACGGCACCTACCGCAATACGGTCTTTGATGCAGTCGGGTTCCGATTATGTAATTCCTTATGCGATGCATTCGCTAAAGGTATTGGGAACTGTTGGTGAGCCAATCAATGAAGAGGCCTGGCATTGGTACCATACTTATGTGGGAAAAGAACGTTGTCAGATTGTAGATACCTGGTTTCAGACCGAAACAGGTGGAATTTTGATTTCGGCACTGGCAGGCATTTCACCGCTTTGTCCTGCACATGCAGGGCAACCACTTCCCGGAATTCAGCCCGTCTTGCTCGATAACAATGGCAATGAAATCGTCGAAAATGAAATAGAAGGCTATTTATGTATCAAATTTCCATGGCCTTCGATACTGCGAACAACTTATGGAGATCATGAACGCTGTAGGCAGACCTATTTCTCGTCTTACAAGGGTTATTACTTTACAGGCGATGGGGCAAAACGAGATAAAAACGGACTGTACAGAATTATAGGTAGAGTGGACGATGTAATCAATGTTTCTGGTCACCGTTTCGGAACTGCCGAGATTGAAAATGCAGTAAATCAGAATAAAAATGTCATCGAATCTGCTGTTGTTGGCTATCCGCATGATCTAAAAGGACAGGGGATTTATGTATATGTTATTTGCAAAGAATTACCAACAGGAGAGGAGCAGAATTGGTTGAGATCTTCTATCATTCAAACCGTTTCCGAAGAAATAGGTCCTATTGCAAAACCCGATAAAATTCAGTTTGTAAGTGCTTTGCCTAAAACGAGATCGGGAAAAATAATGCGTAGAATTTTGAGAAAAGTAGCGGAAGGCGACAGCACTAATTTAGGGGATATAACTACCTTACTTGACCCACTTGTTGTGGAAGAAATTATAAATGGCGCTGTTCTGTAAACAGTTTTAAAGTAAAAAAATGAAGGGTAAAAGATTTATCTGAAAAGAGCCCAACGCTTTTTTTAAAGCACAGTTTTTGTTGGCTTTGGCTCGATTTAATTTCAGAAATAAGTCAAAACTGGACAATTCACTCAGAGAAGTTCAAAATATAATCTCCCAACTAAAAGAAAATGAAACAGAGTTCGAGCGGGTATTATGTTCGTTTTATTACATCTGCATTCTTGCAGGAATTTACTATGGAGAAGATTTACAAAATTTAATTCATTTTAGTGATGAAGTTATTCGGATTAATATAAAACATAACTACAAAGACAGCGTAAGTTATTTTTTGAATATCATGTTCTTACAGCTTAATAAAGATTTTGAATTATTTAGATTATTATGTGCTGACATAAAACTATCATATTAGTTTTTATTAGTTTTTGGGAATGTTTGAGCAAAATATAATTTTGAAATTGTACATTTGGACTTATTATTAATAAACTCTTAAGTTGTTTTTAAAAATCAAACCAGTCTTTCATGCGTAAAGTATTGATTATATTTCCATTGTGGATATTATTAGTTGTTTCTGTATTCGCTCAATCTACAGATTCATGGAAAAATGAAAGGAATCCACTAAATGCAATTATTGAAAACAAAGGTCAGTTCATAAACCGAAATCCACAACTTTCGGGAAAAGACATCCTTTTTGGCTACGATGGTCGTCAAGAAGACTATTATTTTACATCAGATGGTGTAATAATTGAACTTACTCATCAGGAAAAAAGAAAAAAATCTGATGAAGAAAAAGCTGCCAGAGCTGAAAAGAAAAAAGTAGGTTTCAAAGATGCTGCAGACTTCAGAGCCTTTGAAGAGGTAGGTCATACCATGAAAATAACAAAGGATGAGATTGCTGTTAAATGGATAGGCTCTAATCCTAATGTTCAAATAATTTCAGAAGATTTGAACAGTTTTACTCACAGTTACAATTTTTACGAAAATGGTGCTTTAGTAAACAAACATGGTTTAAAATCATGGAAAAAATTGACTTACAAAAATTTATACAACAACATTGATGTAGTATATGAAATTCATCCTGTTTCTGGATACAAATATTCAGTTATTGTGCATCCAGGCGGCGATTTGTCAAAAGTAAGACTCAAATATTCTAAGCAAATTAATCAAAATACTGACGGTTCTATAGCAATTTCCACTGTTTTTGGTCAAATAACCGACCATGCACCGCTCACGTTTTACGAGGAAAATAAAAACTCAACTATCGCTTCTTATTTCAATATTCAGGGTGACGAAATCAGTTTTAATGTCGATAATTACGACAGAACTAAAACAATTGTTATTGATCCCTGGACACAGGTACCGAATTTTCCAAACTCAAACTGGGATTGTGTTTGGGAATGTGAGCGCGATGGAGCAGGAAATGTGTACATTATTGGTGGAACTTCTCCGCTACAGTTGATAAAATATGATGCCGCGGGTGCCTTGCAATGGACATTCAACACACCTTATGATACAACAGAATGGTTGGGTACCTTTGCAGTGGATAATGCAGGAAATTCCTATGTTGCCAATGGCTCGCCAGCAAGAATTATGAAAGTAAATAATGCTGGTGCAACAGTTTGGAATAATCCAAATCCGGGTGGACTTTTAACTTTGACAGAATTTTGGAATATTACTTTCAATTGCGATCAGTCCAGACTTGTAGTTGCTGGTACAGATGGTAATGCTTTCGGTGGTCCAGAACCTTGGATTTTTGATATAAATTTGAATACCGGAAATGTCATTACCAGTGTAAAAGTTCATGAGGGGAATGGCCTTAGTCCAACTAATGCGCAGGAAGTCCGATCCATAACACCCTGTAATAATGCCAAGTATTATTTTCTTTCGCACGATTCCATCGGTTATATCCACCAGAGTTTAACATCATGTACACAGGGTGGAAATAATATCTTCCACGTTAACAGCGGTTTAGATTTGTCCTATAAATGCGAAAATTGGCGTTACGATAACTCTGGTATTATGGCTTTGGCCCATTTTAATGGTTTTATTTTTGTACACCGTGGCAATCAGTTACAAAAACGCAATTTTTCAACAGGTGCAGTTATTGCAACAGTTGCTATCCCGGGCGGTGCTTTCACTGGAGGCTTTGGTGGTAACAGCGTGGGATGTAGCGGTATTGATATAGACAATTGCGGAAATATATTTGTAGGTTCAACTAATGGAGTATATAGATTTGATCAGAATCTTGTTCAACAGGCTTCATTTGCAACCAATTTCAATGTGTATGATGTTGAGGTAAATTCTGGTGGCGAAGTTATTGCAGGTGGTTCAACGGGCAACTCAGGTTCTGGAACCAGAACAGGAACTATTCAGTCATTTGCTGCTGCAGCTTGCGCTCCGCAAAGTATTACTTGCTGCGATGCAACAATTTGCCGTCCCAATACTTTGTGCGTAGCTGATACACCAGTTACAATTCAATCAACAACAGCCGGCGGCACTTATTCTGCATCTTGTGGTGCTTGTATCAATGCTACTACAGGGGTATTTAGTCCTTCAGTTTCAGGTGTTGGAAACTTTACAGTAACCTATACCTTGGCCTGTGGTTCCGAAACGGTTGATGTGGTGGTAAATAGCTGTGCGGTACTAAACGTTTGTCAGCAATCGCCTACTGTTTTGGCTGCAAGCGGTGGTACAACATATACCTGGTACACTTTCAACCCTGCAGGTTCAACACCAATTACTAATCAGGCTCAATGTCTTGCTTGTAATCCTAGTTTTACCTTCTTTTTTGGAACATGCTTAAATGGAGCATTTCCTGTAAATTCTTGCACTATCCCGGCTGGATTTCAGGTTTATGGTACGGGTACAAC
>CANETR010000150.1 GCA_947441325.1 Saprospiraceae bacterium | reverse complement strand
TGGATTGCTTCAGAATATAGAGATAGTTTGTTCATGCCTGGTCAAAACTATTACAACAGCCCTTCGCATGTTGATATAATGATGGCACGAATCGATGCGTCAGGCAATTGGATGAGCCATAAAAGATGGGGTGGGGTTTATGACGATGAACCCAAGAAAATGAGACTTAGCCCCGATGCTAATTCAATCTGGCTTTGCGGCGATTTTGTAGCGGTGCTAAATGTAGACAGTTTTACTCTGATGACAGCCTTCCGTTACTATGATGTTTTTTGGGTAAAAATGAATTTGAATGGCGAGGCTATTGCAGTGGGTCAAACCAACACCATTGCAAATGCCTATGTGTTCGATCTGGCTTTTCATCGCGATAAAATTTGGCTTGGCGGCCATTTTCAAGACTCCTTGTTGGGAACTGAAATGCACTATACAAATGGCGGTTTTGATAATTTTTTGCTCGGGATTGATACCGCATCAGCCAGTCTTTTCAACTCTGAAACTACGGGCAGTGTTGGCAACGACCAGATTTGGGGACTTTGCTCCAATTTTGGAGCATTGGTCAGTGTTGGCATCTTTCAGCAGCAAATGAATATAAATGGATCTCAGCTCACTGCTTCAGGATTTTCAGATGGATGGATTGCTTGCAGGGAACAACAAGTCAACGCGAACAAGTTTATTCCTGAAATGATCGAAGTTAAGATTATTCCAAATCCCAACAGCGGCAACTTTAGCATTGCCTTGAATAATTATGAGGGTCTTAGCTGGGAAATGTATGCTATGAATGGGAGGCGGGTCTTGAGTGGAAATACTGCTGTCATTAACGCAACAAATCTGCCAAAAGGGATTTATAGTCTTGGTGTAAAAACCAGTGAAGGAAGTGCTTTTGTGAAAATTGTGTTAGAAAATTGAGCCTATCTTATTAAGCGCTATGCTTCTGTAATCTCTATAAAAAAGGTCTCAAGGATTTTTTCGGTGAGACCTTTTTTGCTATGCTTTTTTAGACGATTTTCTTGGGAAATTCTTTGTAAACAACAAATGGTTTTCCGTTTTGAAGTTCGTTTTTAACCTTTTCGAAAAGCTCACGAATTCTGATTTTAGCTTGCTTAATTACCTTGTATTTCTTTTTGATAACCAGTGCAAAATGTGGCTTTAGTTGACCGATATCATAAAGACCGGGACGAACCAGCATAATTTCACCGCGGATATAGGGTTTACCCTTGAATTCTTCAATACTTTTGAATTTAGGTAATCTCCCGATGACTAAAACAAGATCTTCTTCAACATTTTTGCCATCCTTTCGTGGAATGTCAGAGTCGCTGTTTTTAGTTTTAAAAGGATATTCATCCATAATGAGGAAGGGCTGTATCATAAAATATCCCTTTCCCTTCATATAGCGGAAATCTTTTTTTATCTGATCTTCAAGGTCATCTTTTGTATGCCTGTTGGGAATACGACTATCCTCTTCAGAATTTTTGGTAATGTCTAAACGGGCAGGCCTTCTTTCTAATTTAGTTTCGGCATAAGTTATCTTTCCGCCATCTGCTTTTGATGGTTGGGTATTTTGTTTCGACGTCTCTTCTTCCTCTTCTTCAAAATCTGGAATGTCCGAATAATCTTCCTCTTCTATATCCTCCTCTTCCTCTTCATCATCGTCGTCCCAAGAGAAATCCTCCTCTTCTAATTCGAATTCGTCGTCTTCGTTTGGAAACATCATAATTTTTTAATTTTTAAGTTAGGAAGCGAAATTAAATAAAAACTAATTGTTCTGCAAGAATATTTTGGAGCTTTTATTATTCAAAGCTTTTGGGTCAAAAGATTTGTCATTATATTTATGAAATATCCAATAAGCAATGGGAGATAACTTGGGATGAATATTTTACAAAATCTTAAATTTAAATTCTTAGCATGCAAGCTTCCAATCAGATTTTTATACAGGAACTATTGATTGTTTTTTCAGCTGCAGGCAATAAAAATGAAGCATACGCAATGTCTAAATATATGCGAAAGCGCTTCAGTTTTTTTGGTATTAAAAGCGAATTAAGAAAGTCGCTTCAAAAAGATTTTCTTTCTAAGTATCCACTTCCTCAAGGTGCTGAACTTAAAGAGCTTATTGAAAAACTTTGGGCTCTGCCACAGCGCGAATTGCATTATTTTGCCATAGAAATATTGGAAAAATCTATTAAAAAGGCTGATGAAAGCTGGATGCCGCTGCTTGAAAAATTAATTTCAGAGAATTCATGGTGGGATACGATCGATGCAGTTGCTTCAAAACTGATTGGGACCTATCTGAAAAAATATCCTCAATTTTGTGAAAGCTACCCCGAAAAATGGATTCGCTCAGATAATTTCTGGTTTAGAAGAAGCGCTTTGCTCTATCAACTCAAGTACAAAAAGGCTACAGATTTCGAAAGATTAAAAAAATATATCCTGTGCACTGCGGGAGAGAAAGAGTTTTTTATCCAAAAAGCGCAGGGTTGGACACTTAGAGAATATGCCAAAACTAATCCGGAATTGGTTAGTCAATTTGTAGCAGAAAATGCATCAACTTTAAGCCAACTCACAAAAAGAGAGGCATTAAAAAATATTTGACCAATAGTCCCCTAAATTTTAAATTAGCATCGAAGCTTACTTATAACAGATTTTACAAGCGCTTTTTCCAAGTTTTTTGGCTTCAGCAATTCTGATGCTGGCAATTTCAGCTTTACAGCGCTGCAAGCCTGAGCATTTGTGGCTATGGTAGGCATAGGCATTTTCGCTCTTGCAAATTAGTACGGTAGTTTCTTCACTTTTGTTTTCTTTGGAAGCAAAACTTAGTGCGCTAGCACCTATGCCAAGCGAAAGTAATAAGGGCAAAAATAATTTAGTGCTCATAGCTTATTTTTTCTTTGGATTATAATCGGCTGGATAGAGCCCGAAACGCTTTTGAAAATCTGCCAAAAGTGGATTCATTTGCATGAAATAGCTGTATTTATCGCGATCACTTTGTGGTTTAACCTTGGGTTTTACAATTTCTTCGGCCGGGCCTTCTTCAATTTCAACTGCGAATTGAAGATTGGATTTGGAAAAGCTGCTCCTCATTTTTTCGAGCAGGGCATTGTCTCTCAGGATAGCATCTTTGGCTCTGCTACTTTTTACTGTGACAAAGATTTGATCTGAACCTTCTTTGATTTCGAACATGGCACCCTTGTATAAGACCTGAGAAGAAGGCGAATCGATTTCATTGCAGTAAATTTCCCAGATTTCCTGTATGGATGCTATACTCCAAGTCATAGCTACAGCTTTGCTGTAGTTGAATTCGTCCTCCTCTACCTCAGATTTTAAACTGCTGAGCAAGCTTGACTTTTTGGTTTTTAATTTCGAAAGCAGGCTTTCTTTTTCGATTATTGGAGGCGTATTATCCTCAACGGCCTCACCCTTAACGTTGTAATCTTCCTCAGGATCGGCGATCGCTGTTTTTGGAGATTTTGTATTTTGCTCAACCTTTTGTTCAATACTGTAATTATAGCTGTTTTCGGCAGCGCTACTCAGCTTAGGACTGTTTTTTTTTTCGATTCCTTCTCCGGAGGAGGGGAATGAAACCTGTTGCAGCGCCTGTTTGATAAAGGCCATTTTTATGAGCGACATTTCCACATGCAGCCTTTTATTTCTCGACATTTTGAAGTTGATGTCGCAGTCGGAGGCCAGACTCAGCGCCGAAACAATAATTGATGTCGGTACCAATGCAGCCTGTTGCAGATAACGTTCTTTGATATTGCCGCTCACTTCGAGCAGGGAAGCAGTTTCGGGGCGCTGACAGACGAGCAGGTTGCGAAGATGCTCTGCAAGTCCGTTGATAAAAATATCACCATCGAAGCCTTTGCGCTGAATGGAGTCGAAAATGAGCATCAGTTCGCTCACATCTTCCGAAACAATGGCATCTACAACTCTGAAATAGTAATCATAGTCGAGGATGTTCAGGTTTTCGATGACATCCTGATATTTGATATTATTGCCCGAAAAGCTGACGATACGGTCGTAGATAGAGAGGGCATCGCGCAGGGCACCATCGGCCTTTTGCGCAATGATATTGAGGGCATCCTCCTCGGCACTGATGCCTTCCTGCGTACAGATGTTGCGCAGGTGACCTGCCATGTCGGAGATTTGAATTCTATTGAAATCGAAAATCTGACAGCGGGAGAGGATGGTGGGAATGATTTTATGTTTTTCGGTCGTTGCCAAAATAAAAATGGCATAGGACGGCGGCTCCTCCAACGTTTTCAGAAAGGCATTGAAAGCAGCCTGCGAGAGCATGTGCACCTCGTCTATGATATAAATCTTGTATTTGCCACGCTGTGGAGCAAAGCGCACCTGCTCTATGAGCGCACGGATATGCTCTACGGAGTTGTTCGATGCTGCATCAAGCTCATGAATGTTGAGCGAGGCATTTTCGTTGAAAGCCTTGCAGGATGGACATACATCGCAGGGCTCTGTTTCGGAAGTCGGAGATTCACAGTTGAGTACCTTGGCTAAAATACGGGCACAGGTAGTTTTGCCCACACCACGGGGACCACAGAACAGAAAGGCATGCGCCAGGTGATTATTCCTGATGGCATTCTTCAAGGTGTTGGTGATATGTGCCTGACCGACTACACTGTCAAAACGTATAGGACGGTATTTACGGGCAGATACTACAAAATTGCTCATGCTGTGATTTGGGTTTGGTCAGGGTTATTTTGCTGACATTAGGCAAAGATAAGATTTATTTGAGGGAATTGCAAGTCTGCTTGGAATCAAAAACAAATTAGTATTGATGGTCAGATCTATTATCTATCAGCGCAATAATTCGAATTTTATTATTTTTTCTATTGAAAATCAAACTGTTATATTCGTCAATCACACATTTTTCATAACCAAGTATCTTTGAATAAGGGAATTTAATGGTTCCCGTTGAGATTAAGACTTCCATTTTTTTTATTTTTTCTTCAAAATCGAGTGCAACAAGTTCTCCCCATTGATCAAATAAAAAACCTATTACTTTAAAATACTGTATTTTTGCTTCATGTGCCCAAATTATTTCGATCATTTCTTTTCTTTTCTTTTTTTGTCAAGAAAGGCTTTTGTTTCCTCGTGAAGTTCTTCACTAGATACATACTGACCACACTCTATTTGTTCTTCTCCCAACTTAATCATTTCAATTTGAATTTCATTGAGTTCATTTGCCCAATCTGAATTTTTCTGGGACTTACCGAGGACTATTTTTTTTATCTGTTTTAAAAAATTAACATCATCCAATTCAAGAACTAGCCTGATAATGTCATTTTTTAGCTCTGTATTTTTGCTCATGAGATATAAAATTAGTCTTCGAAATAATGTATTGATAAGGTAACAGGATTATTCCCTTTCTGAATGCCTGCTCTACAAAGATAAGATTTATTTGAGGGAATTGCAAGTGGAATTTTTGTCTTAGTTGATTTTTTAAATTCTTATGTCTTTTGTTTTTTCATGATTTGAAATGTATGATTATATTTTAAAAAAAGGTGTTTATAAGGCAATCGGATGTTTTGTGTTTAACTGATTTGAATTTAAATTTCGTTCCTTAATTTTAGCGCATTGATTTTTCTCAAAATCTGCTCGCCAATCTCTTCCGCCTTTCTTTTTTCGAAGTTGCCTAATATAGCCAGAATAATCTCTTCAGGTTTATCCGACTGCAGAAATTCTCGGTATGGAATATTTTTAAAATCGACAAGTTGTTACCTGAATGTTAAAAACTCATGTTCCATTTTGGTTTGAAATTTTGAATTCCTTGCCCCCAGGTAAAAAACTTGTTGATTTTAGGTCACCCCTATGGGGCTTATTCTAATCTACATTGCTTGTAGTCTAAGAACAGATCGTCCCGATGGGACTGGACAAATTAGCTAAGGATAAAAGCAATAATGTGGGTGAGCCGGTAGCAAGCTGCAGGGCTGGCCGACTCACCCCATTCCGTT
>CANETR010000149.1 GCA_947441325.1 Saprospiraceae bacterium | reverse complement strand
CTATAAAATAAGCTAAATATCATATTCATTAAAACCCTTTCCTAAGCAGAAAGGGTTTTTTGTTGCCTATGATTTTTCAGATGTTTAAATGGCATATAAAAAAGATGCGCTCTAATAATTATTAGAGCGCATCTTTTTTATGTCGTATTTATTTATTAAAATTAGACTGCAAAGCTTTCGCCACAACCACAGGTACGCGAAGCATTTGGATTTTCAAAGTAAAAACCCTTACCGCTAAGTCCACCCGAGAAGCTAAGTGTTGTGTCGAAAAGATATAGGAAGCTTTTGAGATCTGTGACTATTTTAATGCCTTTGTCTTCGAACACCTGATCATTGGGCAGCAATTCGTTGTCAAAATCCATTTTGTAACTTAGACCAGAACAACCGCCACTCACTACAGATACCCGCACAAAAAAATCAGTCCCGAGGTTTTCCTGGGTTTGGATTTCATGAATTTTTTCAAGGGCTTCGTCTGCGATATAAATCATAAAAAGATTATTGGGTTGAATGTATTACAGCATTATTCAGCAAATCCGTTCTTTTCCTGATAATCTTTGATAGCAGCTTTTATTGCATCTTCGGCCAAGACAGAACAGTGAATTTTTACGGGTGGCAATTCGAGTTCCTCAACAATATCCATGTTATCGATGCCCGAAGCCTCATTCAAGGTTTTGCCTTTGAGCCATTCGGTAGCAAGAGAAGATGATGCAATTGCCGAGCCGCATCCAAAAGTCTTAAATTTAGCATCGGTTATAAGGCCTTGCTCGTCCACCTCAATTTGTAGGCGCATAACATCGCCGCACTCGGGTGCACCAACCAAACCAGTTCCTACATTTTTTTTGTCTTTATCGAGCGTTCCCACATTGCGTGGATTGTTGAAGTGATCGAGTAGTTTATCTGAGTATGCCATTGTGCTTAATTTGAAAATGTGAAAATTTCTGAATTCTAATTTATTAATGTTCCGTCCACTTTACTGATTTAAGATCGATTCCTTCCTTGTACATTTCCCAAATAGGGGAAATCGAGCGCATATGCTCCACGCCTTTACTGATTTTTTCAATTGCGAAATCCACATCATCTTCAGTTGTAAAACGTCCAAGACTTAAACGCAGTGAAGAATGTGCCAAATCGTCTCCCAATCCGAGTGCTTTGAGCACATAAGACGGCTCCAAAGAAGCAGAGGTGCAGGCTGAGCCAGATGAAAGGGCAATTTCTTGATTGAAAGTCATCATAAGCCCTTCTCCTTCAACATGTTTGAATGAAATATTGGTTACGTGCGGCATACGATGTTCGATATCGCCGTTTACCACAACCTCTTCCAAAGCAAGGAAAGCATTTTCGACCTTATCGCGCAATTTAGAGAGTCTTTTCGCCTCTTCTTCCATTTCCTTTAACGCTATTTCGGCGGCCTTACCAATACCAACAATACCAGGCACATTAAGTGTTCCCGAGCGCATACCACGCTCATGTCCGCCACCATCCATTTGTGCAGTTACCTTAACACGGGGGTTTTTGCGGCTGACATACAGAACGCCAACACCTTTGGGGCCATACATCTTATGTCCGCTGAAACAAAGTAAATGAATACCAGATTCTTTTACATTTATTGGAATTTTACCGGCTACTTGAGTTGCATCGCTGAAAAGCAAAACGCCCTTTCTGTTACAAATCTCGCCAATTTCTTTCATTGGATGTATGTTACCAATTTCATTGTTTGCATACATAACTGCTACCAAAATAGTTGTCGGTCTTATAGTAGCTTCGAGTTCATTCAGATCGATATTACCTTTTTCATCAACATTCAGGTAGCTAACTTCTATTCCTTTTTTCTCAAGAGCATGACAGGTATCCAACACTGCTTTGTGCTCTGTTGTTACTGTAATGATATGATTTCCTTTGCTTTGATACATATCGGCAACACCCTTTATTGCCAGGTTGATTGCTTCTGTAGAACCTGAAGTAAAGATGATTTCGCGCTCATCGGCACCAATTAGTTTGGCAACCTGTTCACGTGCATAATCTACCGCCTCTTCCGCTACCCAACCAAATGGATGATTACGGCTTGCTGCATTTCCAAACTTATCTGTAAAATATGGCAACATCGCTTCCAATACTCTTGGATCCATTGGCGCTGTTGCATTATTATCCAAATATATGAGGCGTTTATTCGCTGACATGTTAAGTGTATTATTTTGTTATTTAGATTTAATCCAATCACAAAGATAACACAGCTCTTGAAATTTTTGTTCATATCGCGTTATTAATTTTCGAAATCCTTCCGTTAAATCTTACTTAACTATCCTTCACAAAAATCAATTACTGTCTTATTGAACAAAGTGTAGTTCCTTTTGTATACTTGATTAATTTTTTAGCGCAATTAAGTTTAGATCTCAAAGATTTTAGACCTGTACGTAATTATCATTTACAAAAACTAAAACAAATATATGAAAGCAGTAAAAGATTTTATCGATGAGGCAATCAGCAATGGTTACAAAGTTAAGACTTTGGATGGGGGCATTTATCTGATTGATTTTCCCTTGAAATACCAGGATGATAATAGATATCAGTGTGTCAATGTGAGAGACTTATTTGATGAACACTCCAAAAAACAATCTTATTTTATCAATAGCTATATTTGTGATTTAACGCCTCAAATTAATTTAGCTAGGGTATTGAGGGAGGCAAACTATGGCAGATTGACCATGATTTGCCTGAAATCAATTCCTGACGGACATGGTGGGCAGAAGGAAGCCCTATTTACTCAAACCACTATTCCTTGTGCTTACATAAATGATGATTATAACGAATTCATGTCTGTTATTCTTGAAACAGCAACCAATGCCGACTATATTGAAAAAATTTTCCACGCCAAGGATATTGCATAAAACACAGAGCTGAAGCTACCAAAATAGGGGATTTCTATGTTGGGAATCCCTTTTTTTATTTTCAAAGCTTATGGGCCAACAAACGCTGTTAAGCAGGGGCCAAGCTGTTAATTTTTTAATAATTTCTTTTCGAGAACTAAAATTAGTACGATATTGGTTGTTTACATTAAAAGTCTAATTATGAAAAATACGCTCTTTTTTCTTTTCATACTAATTTCGGCATATTCTTACGCTCAGGTTCAAGATAGCAGCAGAAGTAAAATAAGGGAAGGAGAATACCTAAGCACAACAGTTATTGACGGAAAAGTAATTCCCATTATTATAATAGATGGCGACACCTTGCCTACTATTGAAGCGCCCGACGTAACTATACTTCGTAAAAAAGATTTTGAAAGCCGTGAAGAACGTAAACGTTATTATCAGTGGCGAAAATACGCTGCAAAGGTTTATCCCTATGCCCTCGAAGCAGTTAGACTTTATCGTCAGGTAGAACAGGAAACGGCGGATATGAAAAAAGGGAAGCGTAAAAAGTACACCAAGCGCATGGAAAAGGATCTGAAACCAAAATATGAGGAAGAGTTGAAGGCCCTAACCAAAACGCAGGGGTATATTCTGATAAAAATGGTGGAACGTGAACTCGACAAACCTTTCTACAAAGTTATCACCACCATACGCGGTGGCTGGGAGGCTGTAAAATGGAATGGTATGGCCACGCTTTACGGCTACGATCTCAAAAAAGGGTATAATCCGAAAGATGATGAAATTCTGGAGATGATTTTGGCAGATTTGGCACTTACCTATGAATACGACCTTTACAAAACTGACAGAAAATCAATGAAAACCCCTTAGTAGATTCTTGAATTCGCCATGCAGCAGTTTTTATATTTCTTTCCACTGCCACATGGACAGGGAGCATTTCTACTTACTTTATTACCGGTGTAATTTATCATATTTTTTACTGCCGATCCGAAGCGATGTTTTGTATCCTGTCTGAATATTTTGGTTAATAATTCGTAGAGTTCAGGCTTTTCCTTCTTTAGCGCATCGGGATGTTCAAAGAAATATTCAGCGGCCACTGCAAAAAACTCTATCTTATTGGTAGCACCGTAGGGATTCATTTTCGAATCGCCATTTTTTATCCTTTCGCTTTCTTTGTACATCACTTCAAGCCAAGGTGCGAGGTATGCTTTGTCTATAAAAAATTCAGGGATGCCATCATAGGATCCGTCGGCCGAATCGAGCAGGTGCACAAACTCATGAATCCCCACATTGCCCTTGTCGTTTGTATTTTCAAAACCACCGATCAAGGCAGGTTTAGACAGAATCATAACTCCCTGCATGATGCCAGTACCTACCATTCCGGTTATTGTTCTGTCGGGTCCCTCCATTCTGAAATCTTTCGAAAAGGGCCCGGGATAAATAAGGATTTCTCCCAAATGTTCATATTCCCATTCGGGAATGCCAAATACTGGTATTTCGGCACTTGCGGCCGCCAACACCATCGTGACATCGTCTACTTCGGTCTTAATTCCAGTGATTCTGGTTTCGTGTAAAAAAATTTGAATTTCGGTTTCAAATCGCTCTTTCTCTTCCTTATTCAATGCCCGGTAAAATGCCACATATTTTTCAAGAATTTTTCGCCATTCCTCCGGAAAAGGAATTTTTTTCATGGCTTCGCGATCCCTGATTTTTTTAGTAAAAATGCTGTAAATGTTATATGTGCTGAGCAATCCAATAGCGATTAGTATATAAAATATATTGGGGCTGCTTTCTTTTAGTCTCCAAATAACTATAAGAAATATTCCAAAAATAAGCCCTGTCCCGAAAAGTGACAGTATCCTATTTTCGCTTTTTTTTCTTTTTGAAAGATGCATATTTACTTACTTTATTTTTTACTATAGCTGAATATAGCTCATGAGTTTTTTCCAATCTTCAAAAGGAAAACGACCCTTTTCTTCGCCGCTGCTATGCGCACTGTTTCTTAATGAATAACAGTTGTACACTTTACTTTCGAATACAAAGCCCAGTCTTGCCTCATTCAGCCAATGATAAGCCTCCTCTTTTTGGTAGAAAACTGCAATTGGCTTAGGGTCTGCTTTTGCAAAACCTTCAATACCAATTCCTTTAAAAGTTTTAAATACTTCCTGCGCAAAGGTTTCCGCTTTTTCGGCACTATCAAAACCTACAAAATCATGCATTAGCAACAAACATAAATCGCTGCCCGACATAGAACCTTTTTGCTGATTTTTTACAAAATTATTAATAGCCCGCAATTCTTCTTCCCGAAGGCAATAGGGATGCCATGCATCCAGGTCCCACCAGCCCATCAGATGAACCTTATTTTCTTTTTTATTTTTCAGATGCAGATATTTAGCGCTACCTTCAGGTCTTGGAATATATTCCAACTGTAGCTGATATTCTGGTCCCAGGTCAAATTCAAAAAAAACAATGCTATAATCTTCCTGGAAATTATCCCCGTCGTGCTTGTATTGGTTTTTGCCTGTTTCGATTCTAAAATCTTTTGACAGGATTTCGAGTTGTTTTTCTATCGTTTCGGGTTCAATATCATCCCTTTCGAGGAAGACGAAAAGATTCCAAAAATTCAGGTCTTGAAATATTTTATTCATTTCTAAAATTGCTTGGGGTTGAAACTGTTTCAGTAATTTTCCAAAATTATATATTTTTGATAGTATTGACAATTTATTATTTACAAAAGCGCTGATATTTTATGAATTGGAATCAGGAAGAAAAAGAAAATCTGGTAAAACTACTTTTAAGTATTGATCAGGACAATCGTTCCCTGGCATTGGAATTATTAAATCAAGCCAATAATTGTGATGATTTTGCTACTCCGATATTTTTTCTTGATACTTGCATTTACGAGATTCATCAAGACCCTACCTTCGATTCGGTTTTAAAAAAAATAAGCGCTGAAAAACAAGCATTTCATAATAATATCATAGGCTTCTTCAAAAATCTGTACTATTTAAATAAAAAGGAAATGCAGGATTGCATTGCCTTGTATGAAGAGAAATTGGCTTCGGAATTTGAAAAACTGTTCAAATTGGCTGCGCAATATTCACATTTGTACAAT
>CANETR010000148.1 GCA_947441325.1 Saprospiraceae bacterium | reverse complement strand
TATACCATTGCCATGAAATAGGGCACATAATTTTGAGTCTCTTTTGGCAGATAATTTCTAACAACCCAATAGTCATTGCTTTTGGCTGCTCTAATGGCATTGTCAACTCTACCGGGGCCGCAATTGTAAGCTGCAAGTGCTAGTGCCCAGTCGTTATATCTTGCAAATAGAAAACTCAAAAGATTCGCCGCCGCATCAGATGCTTTATAGGTATCACTACGACCGTCAATATAATTGTTAAGATCCAATCCGTAAATTTTACCAGTGCTTGGTATAAATTGCCAAAGACCTACCGCAGATGCTACAGACTTGGCTACAGGATTGAGATATGATTCGATAATTGGCAAATATTTCAGGTGATGGGGCACATTGTATTTTGCAAGACATTCCTCAAAAATTGGAAAATACATTTCGCTTTTGCCAATAATAAATTCTGTTGAACTTCTGTAAGATTCTGTTCTAGCTAAGATCCTTTCTTTTACAAGTGGGTCGAGACGATAATTAATCTCTGTGGAAAGCGCCTTTAATCTATTGCGATATTCGTCGTCTGAATATTCAGGAAAATCGTTCATCAGAGCGGCCATGAGTAGTACCAAACTATCAGATGAACGTTCACCAAATATACTTATCGTTTCTGGTAGATTATCTCCGTTAATTGCTTTGACATTTTCTGTACAAAAAAGTACCGATAGCAGGAGCACTGCTGCGGAATACATTAATTTTTTCATTATTGTCTATTTTTTTTTGAGTAAAGCCCTCTTAAGGTACTTGTACTAATATAACATTTTATTGATTATCAGCAATTTATTTTTGTTTTGCTGTATTTTAGTCACTTAGGTCAGCCCAAAATTAAAAAAAAATTCTAACTTTTATGTTAAGAACTGTTAAAAAAGGTCATTTATATAAATGTCAGATTATCAAACACTGATATTTATAAAAGCAAAAAAGCAGGAGAATACTTGTGGTACTTCCTGCTCTTAGATTTAATTTTCTAAGGACTAATTGGATTTCTCCAACTCTTTTTTATTTTTGTTTTCTTTGATACCTTCTTCCAGTTCATCAGAAACTTTTGTACGAGCATCATTAAACTCGCGGATTCCACGACCAAGTCCACGCATAAGTTCCGGAATTTTTCTACCCCCGAATAAAAGCAAAACAGCCAAAAATATCAAAAGCCACTCGGTTCCACCAAGCGATCCAAAGATTAAGAATATTGGATTCATAAAATTGATATTAAAAATTACTTAAAGATTTCTTCTCAATTATAACACAATCGGGTCTAATTGTTCACAAAATTACAAATAAAGCTCGAAAACAAACCATTAATAACAAGCAAACTTGTAATAATTAGAAAATTTTAACGCTATTCTGTCTTTGCTTTGTAATAAAGCAAAGAAACTCTTTCCTTTGAGAAAAGATCCTTGGCCCTTTTATATAGGTCTTCTACGGTAATTTCCCTGTAGCGCTGCCCTTCTTCATTTATCCAATTTGCATTGCCAAGCAATTCATAATAACCCAAATTCACTGCTTTGTGAAAAGCTGTAACTTCGGCAAATTCTAAATTGTGTTCAATTCGATTTTGAAGTCTTGTTAACTCTTTTTCGTCCAAGGGTTTAGATTTGATATCATCCAGAAGGTCCCAAAGTGCGGCCTCGGCAGTTTCAAAGCTTATATTTTCATTGAGTTTTCCCTCAAGGATGAACAAACCAGGATCGATTGTACCTGTGATATATACATCCGCTTCAGAAAATATTTCTTTATCTTTAACAAGTCTTTTATAAATAAGGGCAGAGTCGCCTTCGCCCAAAATATCGGATAGTACTTCGTCGAAATAATAATCTTCAGTTTTACGGGCGGCGCAATGAAAAATCATAAAAATAGCCGGAGTTGGCACCTTCGATTCTACTGTAGCTCTTCTAATCTCATGCTGTTCTCTTTCTTTTGGAATATCTTTAAATACTGGCTTACCGGCAGGTATATCTCCAAAATATTTCTCCACGAGCTTGAGCACCTCTGCCGGAGCAACATTTGCACTTACTGTAAGAATGGCATTGGAGGGGCAATAAAAATTTCTGTAAAAAGATTCTATATCAGACAGTTCTGCATTTTCGACATGACTGATGTCCTTGCCGATTGTGGGCACACTGTAGGTATGATCTTTGTACAAGAGCGGCCCGATATGATGCCAAATATCGCCATATGGTTCATCTACACAGGTTTCTTTAAACTCCTCTACCACCACTTTCCGTTCACGATTGAGCGATTTTTGGGTTAGTTTTAACTGATGCATTCGGTCGGCTTCAATCCAAAGCGCCGTTTCCAAATTATCCAGCGGAACAATATCATAATATACCGTCATATCCTGATTTGTAAAAGCATTGTTCTCCCCACCTGCATTCTGTATGATATCATCAAAATTGGGTGCATTCTTCGAACCGGAGAACATAAGATGCTCAAAAAGGTGCGCAAAACCTGTTTTATCCGCATCCTCGTTTTTAGTTCCAGTGTTATAAGTCACGCAGACCGTTGCCATGGGCGTTGTGGGATCGGGATGAACCAAAAGCCTTAGTCCATTACTCAAAACAAAACGTTCAAAATTAACCATTTAATACTTTATTTATACAGTCTTTAAGCTAGGAGTTTTCTAAAAAGCTCATCGCTCGAATTTAAATAGGTTCCGCTTTTTATGTTATATCGGTCTCCTAAGGGAGTTTTCTCAATACTCAACCAATATAGTGCACTTAATTCGCTGAGCGACTTTGGCAACAGCTCAATTTTATTTGCCTCGAGACAAAGCCACTGCAAATTTTTCAACTTACCAAAATTTTCGGGAATGACTTCTATATAATTGAAATCCAATTGTAATTTCTCTAATTTTTCAAGTGAACCTATTTCTTGAGGCAATTCCTGCAAGAGGTTATAATTCAAATTTAAAACTTCCAGATTATTTAGCTGCTTTATTTCTGGGGAAACTACCTTTATGTTGTTTGATGAAAGGTCCAATTCTATCAATTGTGGCATTTTATAAACATACCATGGCACAAATTTGATTTGCATTGCTGTTAAACTCAATCTGGAAATAGGGACGAGCGGCAAAACATTTTCAATTATTTTCAATTTTGGAATAGGTTTATTTGCTCTAATTTGCCCCGCAAGCCTTTGTGGAAAGTTGATAAAATCATCCAAAGTGACCCTCGAAAAAACTACTTTCAAAACTTCTTTGTAATGTTCTTTTACTACTTTAGTAAGGTCGGGATTACCTTTCAAAATTTCGAGGGCAAGAACAATATTGTCATTATTCCAAGACTCTATCAAAGTAGTTATACCATTTTTTTCAATTTCGAGATCGTCCATTATTTCTCAAAAAGTATAACATTATCCAATAATCTAACGCCATCAATGATGATAACGGCACAAACAACTGCGAAATTACTGTCCTCGAAACTATGCAATTCCTTGAGTGTATTTCCATCGACTATCTCGAAATAATCAATATTTTCGATTCCATGCTTATGAAAAAGCTCCTGTGCAAGGGCAAGTGCATTTTTTGGAATAGGAAAAGGCTGACTGTTCACGTAATATTCAAGCTCCTGTAATACCTTGTACAAAATCGGAGCCAATTCCCTACCGTTTTCACTAAGCCTTACATTCCGAGAACTCATTGCCAGTCCATCAATCTCTCTTACAATCGGCACCCTCACAAGTCGAATCCTTGAGTTCATCTGCCTGAGCATCTGAGCTATGATTGAATATTGCTGAAAATCTTTTTGACCCAAGTACAAACTGTCGGGTTTTACGATATCGAGCAGTCGATATACAACACGAACAACGCCCTTGAAGTGTCCGGGTCTTTTTGCGCCTTCCATCGGCAAGTCCAGACCGTTTAAATCGAATTCCGGTTCGACCAAATCCTTCGGATAAATCTCTTCAACTTCTGGTAAAAACAATATCTGACAGCCAACCGACTGCAGCATTTGTATGTCTTTTTCGATGGGTCGGGGATATTTTATCAAGTCATTAGGATCGTTGAACTGCGTAGGATTGACAAAAATGGAACAAACTACCGTATCATTCTCTTCCATTGCATCCAAAATCAACGTGAGATGCCCTTCGTGCAAGGCTCCCATTGTAGGCACAAAACCAATTTTTTCACCTGCTCTTGACAGTTGGTAAAGTCGTTGCTGTAAGGTCTGTACTGTATTGTATATTTCCATCAGGGAATTTTTAACTGTATCTAACTGTCAGTTATTTTTGAAATATTTCAGCTGATTTAATTGCAATTCAGCATCTGTATGTCGAATCAGATATCAAATTTAGGGCTTATTTTTCAAATTTGCCAATTTGATTTTAAACACTCAGAGAAAATTACAGTATTTTTGATTCTCACCTGAATTTTAACCGAGGGCTGATATCATACTATTTAAAAATTATTAAGAATGGAAGCATATATTTATGACAGTGTCCGCACCCCAAGGGGCCGCGGCAATAAAAAGGGAGCCCTGATTGGGACAACCCCGACGCAACTTGTTGTCACGCTCACTGATGCGCTCAAAACCCGATTGCCACTCGATACTGGCTTAGTAGAAGACCTCATACTTGGTTGTGTAACCCCTATTATGGATCAGGGGGGCAATATTGCTAAAACTGCCGCTCAGCATAGTGGCTATGGCGAACATCTCTGCGGGGTCAGCCTCAATCGTTTTTGCGGATCGGGGCTCGAAGCGGTGAATCAGGCAGCTGCCTACGTAGCCTCCGGATTTTCAAATATGATCCTTGCCGGTGGTGTCGAATCAATGTCGCGTGTGCAGATGGGCAGCGATGGCGGTGCTATTGCGATGGACCCTACAGTTGCACTCAAAGGGCATTTTGTTCCGCAGGGCATCTCGGCCGATTTGATTGCCACAAAATATGACTATAGTCGCGAAGATGTTGACCGCTTTGCCCTAGCTTCTCAGCAGCGTGCCGCGGCGGCTTTGAAAAATGGCTATTTTGCAAATTCGGTCATTCCTGTAAAAGACCTCAACGGATTTATAGTGCTCGATAGAGATGAAAATCCACGCCCCGAAACAACACTTGAGGCCTTGGCAAAGCTGGATCCTGCCTTCGCTGGCATAGGTGAGTTCGGCGGTTTCGATGCTGTGGCCCTTGACCGTTATCCCGAAGTTGAAAGAATAAATCATGTGCATCACGCTGGCAACTCCTCTGCTATTGTTGATGGAGCGGCCCTTGCCCTTATCGGCAGTAAAGCGGCCGGAGAAAAAATGGGTATAAAGCCTCGTGCTAAAATCCGTATGCTTGCCACCTATGGCACCGACCCGACTATGATGTTGGTTGGTCCCGCTCCTGCCTCAAAACTTGCCTTGAAAAAGGCCGGCATGTCGGTCTCCGATATCGACCTTTTCGAGGTAAATGAGGCCTTTGCCGCTGTTGTCCTCCGTTTTATGGAAGATATGTCTGTAGATCACAGCAAGGTAAATGTAAACGGCGGTGCTATTGCACTCGGGCATCCGCTAGGTGCTACGGGTTGTATCATTTTAGGAACTGTTTTGGACGAGCTGGAAAGAAGGGGGCTAAGCACGGGATTGGTAACGCTTTGTATTGGTGGGGGGATGGGAATAGCAAGTATTATAGAACGTCTGTAAGCGTTCTACAATACTTGCTATTCCCTCAGTAACCAGTAACCAGTTACCAGTTCTTAGGTTTTTAGACATCTAAAAAAACACAAAATGGGTTTCAAAAATTTTGAAGAAATTATTGCCTGGCAAAAAGCACAGGATCTTGCGGTTGAAATTTACTACGAATTTAATAACCTGAAAGATTTTGGTTTTAAAGATCAGATATGCAGAGCAGTTGTATCAATCAGCAGCAATATAGCAGAGGGTTTCGATAGGTCAACTGATAAAGAATTCAAAACCTATTTACATTATTCAAGAGGATCAAATTCCGAAGTTAAGAAACGCATGGCAATTATCCTAGGGCAGGCTATGCACTAGCAGCGATTCACT
>CANETR010000147.1 GCA_947441325.1 Saprospiraceae bacterium | reverse complement strand
GTTCACTCCATCTTTACAACGGTTGATGATCATCGTTTCGCCATAACCCTTGAATTTGAGCCTGCTTTTGCTGATGCCATTTTGAATGAGGTAATCATAAACAGCTTTTGCCCTGCGCTCTGAAAGTTGTAAATTATAATCAGAAGTACCTTTAGCATCAGTGTGTGACCTGATTTCTACACTGATAGAACCGTTTTTGAGAATATGGATAATTTCCTGTAGTCCCTTCGATTTTTTCATATCGAGCACATCCTTATTCATTTGGTAACCGATTTCATCAACTTTGATAATATCTCCCACTTTGAAACCGGTATGGCCAATCACCTTGAATTCGGTCCTTCTATTCTCGGCATGCTCTTCATTGCTACATTTTACAGCTTCTTTGCAACGGTTTTTAATTTGAGTTTCGCCATAACCTTTGGCTTTTAAACGGTCCTGAGTGATACCTTTTTTAACCAAATAGGCTTTGAGGGCCTCTGCCCTTCTCTGGGAGAGATCGAGGTTATATTCCGAAGTGCCCACGGCATCGGTATGCGCACCAATTTCGAGGATAACATGTTTATGTGTATTTAAAACATCAATCAACTGACTCAGTCCTGGTGATTTTTCATCAACACTAGCTGCATTGGTGATATAAAAAATACTGGCCACTTCAATGACATCGCCAACTGCATAATGCGACTTTTTAACTGGCTTTTTAACCACAGGTACTGGCTCTTGTACAACTACCACCGGTGGAGGCGATTTTACATCTGGCAATACTTTAGTGGCTTTATTAGGATCGGTGGCATTTGGATTATCAATTGTTTTGACAATCACAGGGGCGGGTGCAGCTACTAAAGTTGGTTCAAACTCACGGATAAACTGCCCTCTCTCGTCCAATTTACCAATAATATAGAATTCGGCTCTTCGATTCAGTTTATGCTCTTCTTCTGCGCAGGAAACTCCATCCAGACAGCTATTGAGTGTAAACTGTTCTCCCTTGCCCTCGTAGCGTATTCTATTGGCGGGGATACCCGATTGAATAAGATAATCATAAGCCGATTTTGCCTGCTTGCTCGAAAGATTCAAATTCCCAGGACTGCTACCTTTAGAATCGGTATGTACATAAACCTGAACAACTGCATTGGGGTCTGATTTCAAAGATTCCAAGAAGCCTGCAAACTCATGTGAATTACTTACAAAGCTGGCTGAAAGACTAAAGGCATCGTTCACCACTACCTTATCGCCTGCTTTTAAAAGTTTTCTGGAAACGGTCTGTATTGGTCTCAACATTTTCACCTCATAGATGTCTTCATTGCCCTGACCGCCCGTTCTGTTTGAACTGAAATAGCCAAGGTTCTGGGGGGCAGAAAAAACAAAATACATATCATCGTAAGGCGAATTAACAGCTTTGCCCAAATTCAGCGCTTCTGACCAGCTGTCGCTGAATTGGCGACTAACAAATACATCCATACCACCAAAACCATGATGCCAGTCGGAAGAAAAATATAAATTCCCAAAACCATCGAAAAATGGACACATTTCATTGCCCGGTGTATTTATTTGAGGCCCCAAATTTTTAGGCTCCGACCATCCGCTTTTTGTTTTTATGGAAACATAAATGTCATAACCACCAAAACCACCTGCTTTGTTGGAACAAAAGAATAGCGTAGTAGCATCGGCACTCAGATAAGGATGACCGCTGGAATAGGGTTTATCGGAATTTACATTGGCATTATATGGAAAAAACAGTTCTGTTTCTGTATCCCATTCACTCTGCGATTTTGTTTTATACAGGTAAATATCCATCAGCATTCCGCTTCCTTCAATATGGCGGATTCCATCCATAAAGTTGTTGGAAGTAATGGCTACCCATTCTTCTTTGGCAGAAAAACTCATAGGAGCATCGTTAATATCTCTGCCAATAAAATTTCTTAATGGGCTGGAAGTCTTTAAATCCTTCGAAATGTAATATTGATTGAAGGCATCATTGGTCCAGGTCATCTGGCCAAATTTCTCAATAGCTACCGGCCTGCTTGAGGCAAAAAGTAAAGCATTATCGACAATTACAGGTGCATAATCAGCATTTTTACTGTTCAGCTCGGGAAGCGATTTTACTTCAAACAAGGGAGTCGATAACTGTTGTTTTTCAATAAAATCAATTGATGAGGCATAGTAAATCCCTCTTTGCGCATTTTGTTTTGCCGACTCCAAAAAATATTTTCTGGCAGCTTCGTATTTAGCATTAGATTTTAAAGTCTGCGCATAATTAAAAAAGAAGCGTTGCGCATTGGGAAAATCAAGTAGCTTCTGATACCATTGTTCGGCTTTCAGAAGATTATTTGTCAGGTAATAAGATTCTGCCAATCGGGCAATAGCTAAGGGCTGATCGGCCGATTCAGACAGGGCTTTTTCATAAGCTAAAATTGCATCTTTGTACAGATTAGCCCCAAAAAAAGCATCCGCCTTATCGAAAAGTTCTTTCTGCGCCGACAGAAATCCTGTTGACATTAAAAATAAAACAAGGAATAAAATATTTCTTAGCATAGTTTGATCATAAAAAACTTAAAATTCAACTCTGAGCCTGACATTGATACGTCTGGAAGTCAGATAATTTGGAATAGCATAGCTGGTATTTGTAAAGTCTTTAATCCAGGTATTCGATGCTACGTTAGCGACAGCCATCAGATTAAAAACTTCGGCGCTAAGCCAAATATTGTTCAGATGTTTTAAAATATGTTTTCTTTTTCTGTATTCGTCATAGGCATTTGGCATCGAAACCTTTCCTTCCTCGGCAAAATGTTTTTTCACGTACTTGTCGCGGTTCCAAAGGCCAAAGCTAAAGCCGATATCGATACGATGATAAGCAGGATAACGATAAAGATTGCGTGCTACAACATTGTCTCTTGGAATTCCGAAAGGCATCCCTGCTCCTACTGTCAATGCCAGGTTCACCTGAAACCACTCTGCACCTGGAAAATAATCCTGAAAATACATTGAGAAGATAAAAAGCTGATCGGTAGGTTTTGGCACATCCGTAGTTAAAACGGTATCCACTTCAGTTCCCACCAGACGATAGATTTTATGTTGTACCGAATCGAACTGTTCGCGGGCACGCAGGAAAGATAGATTTATCCAGGATTCCATACCTGGAACCAATTCACCATTGAGCCTAAAATCTACTCCACCTACATAACCGCGGGCAATATTATCGCCATAGTATCTGACCCTGACATTTTCAACATCGTATGGAATTAAATCCCATTGATGCTTGTAATATCCCTCGGTAATAAATTTGAATTTTCTTTTGAACATTACAAAATCCCAAACCACACCACCAAGGACATGTATAGATTTCTGCGCCAGAACATCGGTACGTATGTTGCCCCTCAAATCGCGTAACTCTCTATAAAATGGAGGTTGATGATAAAACCCTGCTGCCAGTTTAAAAGTCAGATCCTTGGTTCTTTTACTGGTATCAGACAAAAGGTTGTGAAATCGCATTGGGGTATAATAAATCTGAACCCTTGGCGAAACCAACAATTCCTTGTTAATTGTCCAATATTGCGCTCTTACTCCTGCGGTCATTCTAAGAAAATGATTGGCATTTTTAAACTCCCAGGTATTTTGAACAAAGCCCGAAAGTCGGTGCGAATTGAGTACCGTATCGGTTTTGATATAATCGAAGATTGGCAAGGAAACGGTATCGTATGGAAGTGTAAATCCCAGCGAATCGAAACGGGTCCATTCCTTCAGTCGATCGAAAATGTATTCGTTTTTGTAGGTAAAACCCCACTGCAGTAGATGATTATTTTCGAAACGCTTTATATTATTACTTCTTTCATGACTTAGCGCTCCAACATATTGAGCCTGAAGTACCGATGCTCTCAAAAAATTTCTGGCATATAAATGTGTCTCACCATAGGCCAAGGTTCCTACAACCTCCCCAAAATTTTCTTCTCCCAGTCCAGTTTCAACTTCTTCCAATCGGTAAAAGTTTTGAATGTCAATACGCTCATTTTCACGACTCTGATAAGCAGAAAACATAAAACGATGCCGAACTGATGTTTGAAGACTGATTTTCTTTTCTTCGAGTTCCTTGGATTGTACAGGTTGAGAATAGGTAAGGGATGTGCCGGCAAAATTGGTATGAAAATCAGAAATTTCTTTGCCTTCAAACAAGGAACTGAGGCGGATTGCCTGATTAAAAAGTCCTGTAGTTGTTGCGCTGGAAAGAGGTACCAGGGTAAATTCGGCGCTATTATAGCCGCCTATCAATTCCAATTGCCAGCGACTGCTGAGGTCATAAATAAAATCGCCTTGCAGGTCCAGAAAATTTGGCACATACTCGCCTTGAATATCCAAGGTATTGAGAATATATCTTGTAGTTTTATAACGTGCACCCAAGGTATAGGTAAAACGGCGCGAGCTACTATTTTTAAGGTATTTTGCCCCACCCAAGTAAGCCGAGGCCCCCAAAAGGCTTCCAGTGACTCTTCCTTCAAAAGTTTTGGTTGGACGTCGATAGCGCACATCTAGGACCGATGACATTTTATCTCCATACTGTGCCTTGAATGCTCCGGAAGAAAATGATAAACCATCGAGCATATCGGGGTTTGGAAAGGTTAATCCTTCCTGCTGTCCGCTTCTGATGAGCAAGGGTCTGTAAATTTCAAAACCATTTACATAAACCAGGTTTTCATCGTAATTACCCCCTCTAACGGAATATTGCGAAGTAAGCTCACCACCGGGCCCCGCAGTAACACCTACAGCCATGAATTGAAGCATCGACTCCAGATTCATAGTGGTTGTTGGTAAGTTTTTAATATCCTCATTGCTCACCCTCAAAGCATCGGCCTCTTTCTCTTCGAAAGTGGTAACAATAACCTCTGCAGTGATGAGATTGCTGATTCTTAAGTCCAATCTTATGACATCTTTATTCTTTAGTCTTAGTCCTTCAACCGATCTTGTGGGAAAGCCGGTAGCCATAAACACAAGGTCAAATTTAATTTCGGCAGGTACACTTATATCGTAACTTCCGTCCTCTTCTGTTCTTGCAACACTTACTTGCTGATTATCGACAACAACTATCACTGATACAAAAGGAACTGGCTCTGCACTGACAGAATCAGTAACAACACCCAAAATCCTTGCAGTTTCCTGCGCTTGCAGCAATCCACTAAAAGCAGTAATTAGTACAACTAAAATAAATCTTAGACTATTGGACATAAAGTAGATAATAAATAAGAACTAACGAGTATACAGATGTTAAAGTCAGCAAAAATGGTGTTTGAACTGTTATTTAACCATAAATTTTTTAACAGAACGTACTCCCCGATTATTCCTCAACTCGGCAAAATACAATCCGCTGCTCCAATTTTGAGGAATCAGAATTTCAAAATCTGTAGCATTTTCCTTTATAATTTCAGTGTTCCAAACTTTGATTCCAGCAGCATTGTAAATATTTAATTCGACATTTTGATCTGATAAAACAGGAACATACAATTTCAAGGAAGTTCCAACATTAACCGGATTTGGGCGAATATCCCACTCAGAGAAAACATCTTCTACCACAACTGAACTACTGAGCGCAGTATTAAAATTGATTGGCTGATTGTAAGCTCTACAGGTATTTCCGTAGTTGTAAGGCATTATGCGCCATGCATAGGGAAAACTCGCAGGTCTCGGCTGAAGCGTCCTGTTCATCTGGTAAAATGTGTCAGTTAAAACTACCCTTTCGAGTATTTGATTCACGGCATAAGGCTCTTTGTAAACCTCCAGAAAATAGTGGGTGGCTCCTTCCACTGCATTCCAGGAAAACATGGGATTCTGAGTCGATACGATCGAACCCGCCAATGGCTGGATAGGCTGCAAAACACCTACAGAATCGACATTTGGAGACTGATTGTACAACCAATTGGGTTTTTCTGTAAGGACATAAGATTTCATGGCATCTATCTGCTCCTGAGAAAATCCTACCTGACATTCATCATAGGCATAAGACATGATATACCAACCATCGC
>CANETR010000146.1 GCA_947441325.1 Saprospiraceae bacterium | reverse complement strand
AGGCTGTTGCCTTGATAATATCATAAAGAAACATTCAGAAAAATGAAACGTACCTACCAACCTTCAAAACGCCGCCGTGTTAACAAACATGGTTTTCGTGAGCGCATGAGCACCAAAAATGGTCGCAAAGTATTGGCCCGCCGTCGTGGCAAGGGTCGTAAAAGACTTACCGTTTCCGACGAAAGACGCGCCCTATTGAAATAAAAAAGATTTTCCCTTGATTGGGAAAACTTGGTCAAAAATAATAGTTCAAAACAGCCGGATACCACAGTGTCGGGCTGTTTTGTCTTTTTGTACAGTATTACAAATTATATAGTGTCAGCCAGATTTTACAAAAAGGAAAGGCTCAAAAGCCGAAAAGTAATAGGCAGTCTGTTCAAAGAAAAACAGTCTGTAGGTTCCTTTCCACTTCGTTTTTTCTACGTAAAATCTTTAACTGAAGACTGTTTTACCATGCAATCGGCTTTTTCTGTTTCAAAAAAACACTTTAAAAAAGCTGTTGATAGAAACCGCCTGAAAAGGTTGATGCGCGAATGTCTAAGACTCAATAAAGAAAGGCTATTGCTCTTTCTTGATGAAAAAGGCATAAAAATTGCCGGGATGTGGGTTTACTTAGGCACTGAAATAATCGACTATCAAGAAATGAACAAAGCATTGATAAAGTGCATTAATAAACTGATGCTTGATCTTAATAAAGAAAAGTAGGGATAAATAGTATAAGGCTGTGAAGAATATTAGTAACTTAATCTACCTTGTTTACATTTCAATAAGTCGATTTATCGGTTTTTTCTTTGTTCTAATTATTCGATTTTATCAATTAGCTATTTCTCCGCTTTTTCCTTCGGCATGTCGCTACACCCCAACCTGTTCGCATTATGGCATAGCTGCAATTAGGAAACATGGCATTTTCAAAGGTGGCTGGCTCACTGCTAAAAGAATTTCACGCTGTCATCCATGGGGCGGACATGGTCATGACCCGGTACCTTAATAAGATATTATGAAAAAATTATTAGCCTCTCTCACACTTTTATCATTCGTGGCTTGCTCAGCAGGTTCAGAAAGTCCAGAATCATTTGCAAAGAAATTCTGTAACTGTTCCGAAAATCTTGGAAAAGCGATTGAAAAAAAGAAAGAAAATAATGTTTCTGACAAGGAATTTGAAAAAGTCAGAATGGAATGGCAAGAGTGTATGGGCCCATCTGACCCGCGCGAAGCCATGAGCCAGGAAGAAGTTGAAAAGTTCGACCTAGCTTTCAACAAAGCTGTTGTAAAAAAATGTCCAAAGGTTGCTCGAAGTTATGGGATTAATTAACTGTCTTAGTCTGTTTGTTTATTTGCTTTTACTCAATGCCTGCAATCAGGCCGAGCCCAGTCCTGTAAAAAAGATGCCATACCAAGCGGAATACAATTTGGAAAGCCCATCACTGTCGCTCAAAATTCCAAAAGAATTAAAAGAAATTTCTGGTATTGCTTACTTTTCTGAGGGAAAAGCGATTGCAATTCAGGATGAACATTCTATTTTGTATTTCCTGTCACTAAGCAGCGGCGAGATATTGGACAGTATAAATTTTGGGGAGGATGGCGACTACGAAGGTATTACAACTGATGAGGAAAGTATTTATGTGTTGCGCTCTGATGGATATATTTTCAAGATGCCAAGAACTTCTACAGGTAAAATTGAATCAAAAAAAATCAATACTTTCTTAGACAACCGCTACGATACAGAAGGTATCTGCTTTCATCCCCAGACAAAAAATCTCTTGCTTGCCTGTAAAGAGAATGGAGACAATACAGAGGAAATATCCAGAAATATTTACGGTTTCGACCCCTCTACAGAAATTTTGAATAAAAAAGCAGTTTTCAGTATTAGGCTTACAGCAATTAAAAGCTTCCTCGAAAAGGCAGCCGAAACAGCTGAATATGATGAATTGAGGGAGTATTTTGAGGATCTGGAAGAAGACTTTATTTATCCCTCCGATATTGCGGTCCATCCCATCAATGGTGATATTTACATCTGTTCTGCGAAAGCGATCAGTGTTTTAATAGTTTTGGAACAGGATGGGAAAATTAAAAACATGCAGTTAATTCCCGAAGAAATATTGCCCCAAACCGAAGGAATCAGTTTTAAGCCAAATGGAGATTTGATACTCTGTTCGGAAGGCAAACACAAAGAGGAACGCCTCTTTATTTATTCATGGCGAAAATAGTTTTTATATTGTTCCAGGAAAGCTTAGCGCCAAAACTTTCTTAACTTTGTAGCGCAAAACCAAATCGAGATGAATTTAGATAAAAAACAGTTATACCTTAAGCTTCAGCTTGAAATAATCTTATGCTTAGTAACCGCCATAATTACATTTATGGTTATATATCCCATTCTCAATAATTTTGTAAAGTTTGACTTCCTCTACAGGAATATTATTTTTGTTGTCATTTTTGTTACTTATACCAGGCTGATTTTTTTGCTTAAACACAGTCTGATTTCACATGTACAATGGATGAAATTTGTAATAATTTTTGTATCAATTCCACTGGTATTTAAGCTAATAGAATGGATTTTTAATTTTCAGATATTTTTGCAAACAGAAGGTCTTGACAGCTATAATGCTTATTTTAAGCCCGGGCTTTCAGACAAGGAGCGTCTATCTCTTTTGACTTATATGCAAAGAGAGTTTATGTTTTTTGGAGTAGCTGCAACAATTTCAGCCATCCTTTTACCTTTCAGGATGCTGATTTCATTTTGGAGGGTTTACAATAAAACTGGCAAAGTTTAAAACTGTATTTTTTCTTCTATTTGAAAAAAGCTTTTCATTTTGTCGATAATCTGTTGTTCCCTACGCAGATTGCTACTTTCTACAGCCATTATTTTATCGCGAAATATTTTGTATTCGCTTTCCATAAATTTACTGAGCCTTGTCCTCATTTCGCCCGGGCCTAGAATGAAGAGTTCATCACTTTGTTGTGCCGCTTCACTCACATTTTTCAAGAATTTGCGGGTCATATTTTTCTTGCGTTCTTCCAGTCTTTTCTCGTGACTGTCATTATTTCCGCCAGAAAAATTTGTTTTAATTGGTTGTCCATCTCTGAAAAAAACGCCTTCAAGGTCAGAAATAATTTCTTTTACTGATATTTCAGTATCCTTAAAATGTACAATTATGGCCTTATTTCCATCAATCCAAATTCCTGTTTTTTTAGAGTCGGGCATTTAAGTATCAGAGTAATTTAAAGTGTCTTTTAATTCGGTCAACAATCTGAGCTTCGCGCAAGTAGTCACAGCTTTCATTGCCTTTGATTCGGTGAACATCGTGTTTATGTTCAGCATCTATAAAATGTTCAAACCTATGTCGCATTTCACCGGGACCAATGACATAAATTTCGTCATTATTTTTGATTTCTTCAAAAACATGCTTCATAAATTTTCTTTCAATATTATGTTTTCTCTCTGAAATTGTTTTTTCGGGACTCTCGTGTTGCCTGCCTGAGAAATGTCCAACAATTTTTTCACCGTCATGATAGTAAGCTTCGTCCATTTCTGAATCAATCATTCCTACTTTCATTCCTTCTGGGTCAAATTTAACAATCATGGCCTTGTGTCCATCTATCCATAGACCACAGCAATTTTTCTGATTCTTTTGCATAAATGATAATTTAGGGGATTAAATAATACACAAGATAAGTTTAGATAGCTTGTTAAAAAATGATGGGCATCAATCGCGTTTAAAGTTAGTCGAATATAAATCTGCGCTGTGTGTATAACATCCGTGCTGAAATAAATTTTACCACAGATAGGGCTTTGCCCTCGGCGGATTATACGGATTTACGCAGATATGGGGTTGCGGATTGCTTGTACCAATACGGATTTGAACTGATACAGTCTATCCTAAAGGAATCAGAAAAAAATCTGCAAAGATCTGAGATATCTGCGCTGTTTGGAGAACATTCGTGCTGAAAATTATTAGTATAATCGGGTTAAAACCTTGATAGCAAGATGCATGGCACAAAAAAGGCGTCCAATGGACGCCCTTCAAGAGTAAATAGTTTAAATTATCTATTGAAATAATAATTCATACCGAAATTAAAACCCAGCGTACTAATATCGAAGATATTGACATCTGTATAAACAGTCTTGTTGTCAGCATTACCTGCATCCGCTTCCGTATTAATATTTACAGAAAAAATATTGCCCAAGCCAGCTTCCAATCCAATTTTTGATGTTGGAAAGTAGAGAATACCAGGAGCAATTCCAGCAGAAAATGTCGTAATGGGATCATGGTCGACAGATGCTGAACCGGTTTCTGTTTTACCAGTACGGGAATTGAACCCAAGATTAAGGTCTCCAGTGAAGAAGAATTTGCTTTCATCGCCCAATCCCATTGCATAACGGCCAAAAAGCCCCACGCTAAGATCCATTGTGTTTGTTTTTACTTCAACCGTACCCTTAGAATTTGAATTACTGCCGCCATATCCCAAGATCAATCCTGCAGCAAGGTTATCCGTGAAATAATAACCGATTCTGGGGTTAATGTGGTACGATAATGTCCTTGGACCTTCTGTGATACTTGAACTGTTTTGATGGTACTTTACATCAGCCATTGATAGACCTAAACTTCCTCCGGCAAAAAAGCCTGTACCAACCTGAGCCTGTGCAGCTGCAGCTGTAAATAGTGCGAAAACTGCATTTAAAATGAATTTTTTCATGTGTGGCATAATTTAAAATGTTAATAATAATACAAAGATATGCCAAGCAATATTCTATCGAATGCAGAATGATCTATTATTTGTATATAAGTGATACAAATCATCATTATCTTGCTCAATCGCTGATAGATAATATTTTATATATTTAATTATAATTTATTAAAATTACAGTGCTATCGCTTTGATTAAGCGAATGTTATCTTTTTTGGGAACTGTATTTGTAGTGTGATATGAACTATATTTTTCTTAGCCATTTAAAAAATCGCTGATACAGTTTGCCCTAAGCTAAAGCATAGGGCTCCTCTGCTTTTTATTTTTTTAGGCTAAAGCCATAAAAAAAATCTGATGGGCTATGTTAATTGCTGCTTTAGTTTGCCCTAAGCTAAAGCGTAGGGCTCCTCTGCTATTTAATTTTTTTAGGCTAAAGCCATCAAAAAATCTGGTGGTTTTAACCTCAGATTTTACTGAAGCAGATGAGGCCCGGGTTTTAACCTGGGGCTGTATTTGCTGTTTATTTTTCTGAGGGGATGTAAACTAAGTTTTTAAAAAACCAATTGAAAAAAATGTAAGCCTTTAATAATATGTTTAATTATCTATTGACAAAATGGCTCGAAAACATTATATTCGCTTTTTGAATTTATAAAATAAAAACCTTATGTCAGCAGTCAAAATCCTTGTACATTTCGTTTGGACTACAAAAAACAGATTACCCTTGTTAGTTCCTGAAGTTAGAAAAGAAGTTTTTTCACATATAAAAATAAATGCCAATGAAAAAGGTATCAATCTTCTAAATATCAACGGTTATACAGATCATTTACGCTGTATAATTAAGTTGAATCATGACCAAACAACTGAACAAGTAGCTAAATTACTAAAAGGGGAATCATCCTATTGGATAAATAAAAACAAAATAATTGATGATTATTTTCAGTGGCAAAACGAATATTATGCAGAATCTTTAGGTGAAAAAGATTTGAAAAAGATAAATGGATACATTAATAATCAGGAGAGACATCATCAATTTTCTTCTTTAAATAAAAATAGAGAATTGCATCTTGTGCATGAAAATGCAATTAAAACATCTTAAAGCAAAGCCATCAAAAAAATCTGATGGCCTATGTTAATTGCTGCTTTAGTTTGCTCTAAGCTAAAGCGTAGGGCTCCTCTGCTATTTAATTTTTTTAGGCTAAAGCCATCAAAAAATCTGGTGGTTTTAACCTCAGATTTTATTGAAGCAGATGAGGCCCGGGTTTTAACCTGGGGCTATATAAGCTGTTTATTTTTCTGACCCATTAAAAAATCTGATGGGCT
>CANETR010000145.1 GCA_947441325.1 Saprospiraceae bacterium | reverse complement strand
TGTAGGTACTGTTATCTTTTCTAAATCTGCTCTATTGTCACCTAAAAAAGTTACGCGGGCAAAATGCTTGGCAATATCGGGGTTATTGCGGCAAAAACTATTTTTTAATTCTTCTGATAATGCTGGCCGCTCAGGATTTCCCATAATCACAGGGGTAATGGCACTAGACCATCCCAGGTAATTGGAATCGAGGGCTTCCAACAATTCATCTATACTTTCCTTCGTAAAACCTCCATCATAAGGATGATCATTGATATAACGAGGAGAGGGGCCAATCATGATGATGCTATCAATTGCAACAGGATTTTGTATGGAGGCTAGTGCACAAATCATGGCACTTACAGAATGTCCGACTAAAACGACATTTTTCAAGTCTAGTTCCTCAATTAGATCCAGAATGTCATCAGCATGTGTTTGAAGCGTATTGTATTTGTCAAAATCATAGGCATCAAGATCAGATTGACCTGAACCTACCAAATCTATAAGAACAATTTTGTAAGAATTTTCAAATGCAGGGGTGATAAATCGCCACATATTTTGGTCGCAACCATAACCGTGCACGAGCAACATTGTCTTTTCTCCTTCCCCAAGAATCTGGGCATTATTTTTTTTCTGCGATTTTAACATAAAACAATAAATTAATGAAAATATGGTTTGAGTTTTTTTCTTTGAGTAGGTACTACACTAATGTTATGCGAATAAAAAAGTTAATCATTTCGAAGTACAATCCCAATAGCCCCGATAGCTATCGGGGGGAAGAGGTAAGCACTGAACAGGCACAATTAGGCGCTGCAGTAGAACTAAAAGCTTCGATAATTGTTTCCGGCTTCTAATAAATCGCTAAGTTATATATTTTTAATTAAATTGTCTTAAAAATTAGACATTGAAAAAAGCAGCACTTTAATGGGAATCGTTGATTTGAGGGTATTTGTCCATTAGTTTTTTGGTGTAAATCTCGCATTATGAGCTTATAAGTACTTTACTGCTTAATTAATTTATTAGTAAAAATAGATTTGTCCGTTTCTGTTTGAACAATATAGATTCCACCAGGAAGATTTGCAATAGAAAAATAGGATGAAGAATATTCTTTTAGAAATTCTCCGGCAAGATTATACAGTTTTATACTTTTTACATGTTGACCAATTACATTTATGTGTATATCGCCACTAGTTGGATTAGGAAATATTGAAATATTATGTAGCAATTCATTCTCAGAAATACCTTGAACAGCAGAACAATTATTTTTACTATGCTGCAAACAGAAATTAATAACCTCTTTGTTGGCATTCCAATAAAAGCCGTCATTGGCGTCCGGCCATCTGTGATCCATGAATTTCAAGGAAACAACTTTTACCTCAGTTCCGAATGCACATTGATAAAATCTTCGAATCTGAACCGTGTCTCCCATATTAGTTGTATTAAAAAGGTTGTTATCGCAAGCATTTCCGGCCACCCAAAAATACATGTCATCAAAAACAGAGGTTGTATTCGTTCCTCCACTATTAATGCCTCCATTGTAGGTCACATCATTGTCTCTTTTGCCCCTTACAATCATCATAGAAACTGGACTTGTAGGCAGTGGGTAAAATACCATGCTGGTATCGATTTGACTCACTGGATTAGCTGTTCTGCCCGCTATAGCTGCAGCTGCTGCAAATTTACAGGACAGTTGGGAACTAACTAAATTTGTAAAATCTGCGCCATTAGAAAAGCCGCTTGCATAAATTCTTGTGGTATCGATGGACAGGTCTTGACTAAGGGTATCAATCATGTGCAGCACAAAACCAAGGTCGTCGTAAGGAGAAGCAACTTGTGGAAATAAATCCTTGTCATTCCACAAAGTAGCGCCGCTTATATTATTCACCAGGGCTTGCGGAAAGACCAAAATCATTCCATTGGAATCGGCTGTTTCCCAAAGTTCCTCTCTGCCGCCATTTATGGTATCGATTTGGCTAAAGACAAAACTTTGAATATCCTGTGTTCCGCCATGAAAACAAAACATCAAGGGAGCGTCGGTAGAAGCACTGTATGAGTTAGGAACTATCACTAAAAACTCTCTGCTGACGGAATCGTGCGCCATTGTTAACAGGTGAAAGCCAGGACTAGAGGGGATTTGTGCAAAAGAATTAAATCCAGTAAGGATTAAAACTAAGAGTAATATTTTTTTCATGATTTTTGGGTTTAGTATTTAATTTCCTGAGGTATTTTGTGCAAATCGATTCATTAGCAACCAAATATAGGCCATTTCAAAAGTAAATACAAATATTCATAATTGATTTTAATAGATTTTATGTCTAAAGCCAATGTAATTTGTTCATTTGAACTATAAAAAAAAGAGGACCTAAGTCCTCTCTGTAGCATTAAATATCATTTTCGATAAGTACATTTTTTTGGATTGAATCTCGACTATCTGAGGAGCTTATTCTGAGCTCTTTGAGCCAAACAAAAAGCTTGTTCTTCGAGCTTCTGGTTAGTCCTATTTCCCGGAAATAGCAACAAACTTAATTCAGTTTGTTTTTCTGCTTGTTTTATTAAAAAGTCTGCTAGGTCTGCGCTGTAAGTCTTTATTGCAATTCCACCAAAACTTCATTTTTTCGATTAAAAACTTCAAAAGGGGCATTATAGCCAAAAAAATAAAATTGATTAGAATACTTGATGCCTTCAGCGTCTAATGCCGCTTTTAATTGCTGTTTATACTTTTCTATTTTAGCATCATTCGCCCATCCGCCAAACCTTATCGCTGCAAGTTGTTTTGCAGGTTCTTCCTTAAATTCTATACCAGATTGATTAGGCTTGGGAAGCATTTCCTTCTTTAATTTCTTAGGAACCATAAACATCATAGTCACTGAATCCCCTAAGGACATTGTTACTGGAGAAGTCATAGCTATTTTTTCATTCCTTTCATTATTGCCAAAAATATATCCCGCCAAAATAGAGAAGCCTCTTCTGGAAGAATTTTCATAGCCTTTTGTGTTGAGTTTGACTGAGGTAAATAAAGTAGCTTCATAAGTTCTTATTTCAAATTGGCCATATTTTTTTTTGACTGCATAAGGGTATGTTTCAATATTTCTTTGTCCAAATAATAAATAAATTTGAACCAAAGCAAACAGAATTAAGATTACGGCTAATATGATGATTACTATTTTCATTTTTTTACGATAACTTAGGTAGCTTAGCAATAGAAATTGTCAACTTGACATATATACTTAATACAAATTAAATTTTGGGTATAACTGTTTAGCATTGTTAGGACCTGTGAATATTAATCGGCTAATTCATCAAAGCTTGTGTAATTGCTTCGTGATGATATCTTTCTTGGAATTTGTGTTTTTTGCTTTTGGAATAGGAACCCTTAAAATTTCACCAGTAGCTTTGTAATGAGTAATTACTTGTGATATAAATTCTTTGTCAGATTTGTTTGCACTGTTGGTTCAACAAGAAAGTCAATACCTTTTGGCTCAATTCCTAATTTCATTATTTTGATTTTACTAAATTTGGATAATATTGTTTAATAAGTTCAAATGCTTGTTCTGGGAAAATTACCATTTTAAAACCTCCAACATGGATTGCACCTAATGAGTTTTCGTAATGACTAACTAAACTTGATTTTGAAACAAAAGAAACCAAACCTTAGTTCCCATTATCCCAACTAAGTCTGCAGGCATAAGCAAACAGATTTCCGGGAACAGCTTATATCTATTAAATAAATCCAAGCGCTAGGTTCTGAGAAATCACACAACTGGCTTAGTCAACAGCAAAAACAAAAAAAGAGGACCTAAGTCCTCTCAGTATTTCTTTCTGAATTTTTGTCAACAACTCCATAATTTGGCGGAAATCTGGCTATTATGCGCCTTATTTTCTATTCAGCTCGTCTAATTCTTTTTTACTTTTGTCAACTGCAATCCAGGTTGATATATTTTGATTGTCATTCTTTTCAGTTTTCTTTCCTGTGGCTACTAAGAAATGTAAATACAATTTTTCATTAATTTCTAAATTCGGTATAATGCTTTCAAAGCCAAAATCTATGTATTTTGATAAAGGTTTTTCTAAACTTATCTCATTTTTCAGTCTAATTGGAAACCAATCATTATTATCAGCTCGCCATTTCATACGCTCTCCATCTTCGGTTCCAATATGTAGCAGTTCTTTTCTGTTTTCTATTTCAACAGCGTCTAAATTTTCGCCACTATTGTAACACCAAGTATTTTCGGAAGTTCTATCTAACAGCTTACAAGTGACATACAGTTTTTCAGATTTGTCAGATTTCTTTTCAATATAAATTCTCCAACCTTTTGAGTTTTCGATTTTCATATGTTCAGTAAATTCTAATTCTTTTAAATCAATAATTAGAACTTCTATTTTATGATTTTCTGTTTCAACTTTCAAGTTGCCTTCGTCCGAATATTGTATTGCATATTCAGATTTAATCGATAACTCAATTTCACCAAGATTTGTTTCAAATATATCTCTAAGTATCATGCTCATATTATGGCTTGTAACATATTGTAGATTGACTATGGGTGGGCTTTAGGGAACATGAGCTAGTACGGAGAACTTAACTTTCGGCTTTCACAAAAACCAACAAGCGGAAAATATAGCCTGTCTGTTGCAAATGTGCTGTTGAACTAAACCCTGCGAAGGCAAACTAGATCTAGTTGAAAGTGGCTTCGCTTATTTTCCAGGATGATATATTTTAATTGCCTTACTTAAAATTTCGTTCTTATCGAAAGTCATTTTTCTGAATTTTTCTTGCTGAAACATTTCCATCTGGTCGGTATAATGTGGGCTATTGGGCTTTGATGAAGCCCCAAAAGCATTAATACTATAAATTTCGGGTAGCTCCATGCTGCTGAATTTCACCATCTGCATAAAGCCATCGCCCGAATTGATTTTGTACAATCCTTTTTTATTATCATAGAGCTTTGCATCTGCCGCGCGGGCTACTTCTCTCAATCCGCTTGCGGGAATATTCACATTGCCGCGTACATGCCTTTGTATGTTGCCTAGCGGAATGTCAATGGCACCGTGGTGCTTCAGCAAAAACTTTTTGGCATAACGCACAGCTCTTACTAAATCGCTTTCTGCACGATCATCTTTTACAATCATAAAGAAGGCAAAGGGTGCATCGAGTTTTTTCAGCAGATAATCATGTGTTACGAGCGCCAAAGCAGCTTCTTTGTTATCAGCCTCGCCCGATAGGTTCCAACGTTTAAAGCTTGCAATGGCATCGGCAATGTCGGGATACTTTGTTTCGCTTAGTGCGTATAGATTTTTAAACCTGCTGCGATAGGTCGCATTAGGTGCATTATGATAACTTTTGTCGAATTTAATTCGGTTAAAGTCTTGCCAGTTGAACTTTCCCTGATGCGTTTCGAACAAATACTTAAAACGCTCACCCCTGTTGTATGTGAAACGGTGCAGCCCCACAAAGTCGCCACCCCATTCGCATTGCGAACCAGTGCAGAATAAGGGGGTTTGATTGCAATTGTAAACATAGCCGCAATCAGGGTTTACCACATTGGGCATTCTGTTATACGGAACCGTATTGTTCCAGATTAATTTTGAGGAATTCCCTGCAAGAGGTTGCTGCCAGTTCAGCGAGGGGTCTCTATCGGGTACAATACCTCCCGAATGCAACAGAATATTTCCACCGGCATCGGCATAGAGCACATTGAAGAGCGGAATAGCCTGCATTTTTAATGCCGCTTCAAACTCGTTGAGATTGCTGGCTTTATTCATTTTAAACCATTGATCGCTTGCGCGGATATCATTGTAAGAAGGAAAACGAATGGCATATAACCCATCTTTGTTTTTTAATGTGGGACCATGTGCAGTTATTAAAAACTTTTTCTTCACCGACAGCCGAATGCCTGCAATTTTTATTTTCAGTCTGGCCTTTTTCTTTTCAAAATTTTTCCATTCCCCATCCAATTGGTATTGGTTTTTATTCTTGGGATTGATCACAATTTTATAAATATCGCCAAAGGTATGATAATTAACCGTATGCGCCC
>CANETR010000144.1 GCA_947441325.1 Saprospiraceae bacterium | reverse complement strand
TACCAACAAAAATCCAAAGGATGTGCAGATAATGCAAAAATTGGAAGGAATTTGGCAAAGCAATCATGAGCCTGTTGCTATGCAGTTTTTTGAGGATGGTTCATATCGCCGATTTATTTCCGCCGACCAAAATGAACCCGATGCCCCAGAAGAAGAGTTTGATAATGGAAAGTGGACAGTAGACGCAGGGCTGCTTTTGTTAAACTCGACAAGTGGCGAAAAAGAAAAAATAATACTGAGTTGGATGGATGATGAATTGATATACCTTGGAAATATTGAAGAAGAATTTGATCCAAAGTTTGGCTCAAAAGAAGAATTTGCAGCAGAATTCGGGTTTTCCAAGACCAACTAAAAGCGGAATAATACCCATGAGAATAAAACTAGAAGAACCTACTCATTATTTTTTTTCTACTCAGTTAAAAATAAGGGTCAGTGATTTGAACTATGGCAACCATCTTTCAAATGACCGTTTACTTACTTTTGCGCATCAGGCAAGAGTTGAGTGGCTCGATAGCATTGGGTTTTCTGAAATGAACTTTGGCGGTACGGGAATCATTATGACTGATGCTGCCGTTATGTATAAGTCTGAAGGCCATTTAAATGATGCGCTACACATTGAAGTTGGACTAGACGACCTCGGCCGTTCCGGATTTGATTTATACTATAAAATAACGAATCTGAGCAATTCAAAAGAATTGGCGCTCATCAAAACAGGCATTCTATGTTTCGACTACTCTTCAAAAAAGGTATGCAGTATCAGCGAGGAAGCCCTATTGAAAATTAAACCACTGCTCGATACCTAAGATCTGTTTTAAGGTTTTTCTTTTCAGAATAGCGGCTTTACAAATCACTTTTTAACTACGTAGCCTTAGCACAATTTGCCCCTCATGAAAAACTTAATTAAAGTCGCGCTATTTTGCATCATCTTGTTCACTTTTTATGCTTGTCCCCTAGGTTTGGATTATCCTATAGCTGAGCCTGGAAAAGTACAAATTGATGAAGCCTTAATTGGAACCTGGAAAAATAAAGATCCGGAAGCAACCCTGCTAAAAATTAAAATTTCAAAAAAAGATAATTTCAGTTACGAGGTTCAGGTTTTGGAAAAAAGTGAATTGTATGCACTCGAAACTGATAATTTTAGCGCCTGGACAAGCCATGTAGAGGGTCAAAAAATTCTATATTTTAAGCCTTCCAATGAGGATCAGTATTACCATTATGTTATTAAAGAATTGAAAGGTAAAAACTTGATTACCTGTGACCTTTCGCTTCTTGACGAGGGAAAAGATGCTGTAACATCAATTGTAGCGCTCCGAAAAGAGGCTATCAGCTCTATGAAAATGGAGGAATTTTGTACAGAAACCGAAAATTGGACCAAAGAATAAAAGCAGCCAATGAAGTATTATATCATTGCCGGTGAGGCTTCGGGTGATTTGCATGGCAGCCGCCTTACAGCTGCACTCAAAACTAATGACCCAAAAGCAGAAATTAGGGCCTGGGGTGGTGATTTAATGCAGAAAGAAGGAGCGACTATCGTTAAACATATACGTGAACTGGCCATTATGGGCATCGTGCAGGTTCTATTGAAATTGCCACAAATCTTTCGAAATTTCAGTTTTTGTCATAAAGATATTCTTGATTTTCAGCCCGATGCTATTGTACTCATCGATTACTCAGGTTTTAACTTGAGAATTGCTAAATGGGCCAAGAAAAAAGGATTCAAGGTCTTCTACTTCATATCTCCACAAATTTGGGCTACAAGAGCAGGAAGGGTGGAGAAAGTAAAAAAATATGTCGACCGCATGTTTTGTGTACTTCCTTTCGAAAAGGAATTTTATGCTAAATACGCTTATCAGGCAGATTATGTAGGGCACCCGCTTTTAGATATCATCGATGATGCCGAAAAAGACATTGACAAATCCGCTTTGTCAACTATCAAAAAACCCATTATAGCACTTTTACCGGGCAGTCGCAAACAGGAAATAAAGGCCATTCTTAGTAGAATGATGACCATTGTACCTGATTTTCCCGATTATCAGTTTGTAGTGGCAGTAGCTCCCAGTGTTCCAATCGACCTTTACCAATCTATACTCAAGGAGGAGAAATCGGTACTGCTGCTTCAACATCAGACCTATCCCCTACTTTCTTCTGCCGAAGCAGCGCTTGTCACCTCAGGAACAGCAACATTAGAAACTGCACTGTTTAATGTTCCTCAGGTAGTCTGTTATAAAACCGGACCTCTTTTCTATTGGATTGTAAGGCAAATAATCAAAATTCCTTTTATCTCACTTGTCAATATCATAATGGGCAAAAAGATTGTGGAGGAGCTGATTCAAAAGGAATTAAACAGAGAAAGACTAAAAGCAGAAGTTGAAAAAATTCTGAATCCTGCAGTGAGAACAGAAATGTTCCATAACTACGAAGCGTTAAGAAAAAAGCTGGGAGAAAAGGGCGCTGCAGCTAGGGTCTCGCAATTGATGATTGATGCGCTACAATCAAAAAAGTAGTCCAATTATTTAATTCAGAGAAATTGACTAGCATGACTATTTTCACGCAAAGCCGCTAAGGTCTAACCAGGCGAAAAGGATAAAAAGCTTTCGATTTTAAGGATATTTTAAACACGGATCTAGTGGACAATACTGATTCACGCAGATTTTGTTTCTCAAAATACTGGTATTTTACTCCGTAAAAAACTCAAAGATTGTCTTAGTTGAAATCCGTCTTCCGAAAGGAAATAATCGGTATCGAAGATCTGTGTTTATTGGTATTTCTACCGCCAAATCAGTGTTTTAAAAAAGAATTAAAAAGGTCTGGTAGTTACACCAAAGAAAGTAGAACCCATCCCCTTTTATAGGGAGAAATTGACGAGCATGACTATTTTTCACGCAAATTTGATCAGTTCGTAGAATGCTTCCAGATTCATATTTAGAATGGTAGGTCCAGTAGAATAATTTTAATTTTTGACCCCATTTTGATGAGGATTTCCTGCATTTCTTCCACATCTTTTTCATGGTGATCGCAGGTAATTTCAATTGTTTCTAACTCAGGCAGTTCGGCAAAATAGACTATGTCTTCCTTCTTTAAACGGTTTAGGTAAGCATTTTTTAACTTTTTAAGGCCAAACAAATCTTTGCCTATTCCCCAATCTATTCTATCATTATTGTGTAAATGCAGGTAGCTTAAGTTTTCGAGTCTGAATACTTTTTCACGGATGAATTTTTTAAAACTTTCGGCTCCGAAAAAATTAATGTGGATCTGTTCAAGCGTGAGCGGAAGCTCGTCCTCTTCTAATAATCTTTTTATGGTTGAAAGCTCGCGACTACGAGAATAGCGCGATTCCTGCAGATTAAGTGTGAGACTTTTTAAAGGGAGATCTTTTAACAAAATCCCCTCGAAACTTGACCTCAATTTTAAATCTTCAAGTGTAGCTATATTTTTAATCTCCTGCGGCAAAAAGATATAATCGCTCTCAGAGTAAAGATTCAATATCTTAATACTTTTAGACGCTGCTACCAGGGGGCTTAACCTAAGTTCATTCTGTGCAGCTACTGTATATTGCTCCAGTGCAAGCATACCGGCAACTTCTTCACCAGGAAGGGCATCGCTCCTCAGATAAAGACTAAGTTCCCTTGTTTTATTAAAAATTCCAAAACCTTCGGGTAGTTTTTCTGCTCTGAAATAATCTATGTTAAGTCTGTTGACAAGTTCAGCAATGCTATACCATTCGGACGGAAATGATTTTTTCCTATAGTTTGAAATGCTAAAATTCCCATTCGAAAGATGTTGTAAAAAATGTGTCTTGATATCATCGCGATATTCAAAACCCGAATATTTTATGGCCAAATCGAGCGCAATTTTAAAATCGACAAAGAACCTGTCTTCTCGAGCCATTGCTTTTGCAATTTCTAAAGCAATCATGCAATTTTCAGCTTGTCCGCTTTTTATCAGACTGTAAAAAGAGTCTTTGTCCACTTCTTTTTTGCTTTATTTCTTAATCCCGCAGGCCCCATCGCAGCTTGGGCAAAAAGTACCAAATGTTTCTGGTTTTAGCGTCATCCCTGATTTTCGGGCATCTTCCAAATTTGATTGCAACTTAGATTTTTCTTTAGGGCTTAAATTCAAGAATTCAATATGTTTCTCAGTGTACGTATTTATAATTCTCGAGAGTACAATCTGTTTTTCCTCCACTTTTCCCAATACAATTGCATCAAGTTGTTTCTGATCAATTTTTGTGGCTAAGGCCTGATAGGTTTTAATGTATTCCTCAAAAGCAGCTTGAACAGCTGAGCAGATCTGACATTTTTTCACAAAGAACACTTTGGGATTTTCCAAAATCCAACGAGCGTGATTCATAGGCATGGCATCAGCTCTAAGTCCATTCAATACTGCAGTTTTTAAGAAATCATGCATCGCAAATTCCCTGACTGCCTCCTTCCTTTTGCCCATTACTGTAATGGCAATTTTTGTATCAAGTTTTACAGTATCTTTTTTTGAACTGCAACGCAGCATTAGCTGCAATTTTGGACTTTTTCCCCCAGCGTAATATTGTTTCGGGAGCGCATAGCGATAAAAAAAATTGACCGGAGTTGTGGAAACAAATCTTTCGATCATGCAGGTGTAAATACCCTTGGGGGCTATTTTGGCTTTTTTATATCGATTCAAGCAAAGACTGTCAGACTTACCTTCAATAATAACCAGCTCTGTACCAAAGCCGCTTTGCTGCCGGGGATAAGTAAAAAATCCAGGAGACTTTTCCGCAAAATAAAGCAATGGGTTTGCACTAAAATTGGAATCCATTTTTTTTATATCTTTCTCATAATGAGCCTTCCCCACAGTTCCCGAGCCCGACCAAGCCGAGATAAAAACAGCATCAATCCGCTCAAACTGATTCCAAAATTCAAGGGGAATTTCAAGATTTACAGTATTTGAATATGTTTTTTTATTTTTTTGATTCAGGGAAATTTCACTGTCCAAAAGCATTGTACTCAGCGTGGTTGTAGCATCGGTCTGCGCAAAGCTGAGGGTAGCAAATAAAATGCTGATTGTTATGAAAAAAGATTTCATGATTTAATAATCCTTGATTTATAATCTAAAATGTATTTAGTGCTTAACTTTCGCAAGATAAAAATTTAATGGTAGAATCAATAACCCATCATAAAATGCGAAGTATTATTTTTATAATTATGCTTGTTTTATTAAACAGTTGCTATAGTATTAAAAAATCCGGGACAAATAAAATGAGCTCAAATATAGATATTCAGGGGCACCGCGGCTGCCGTGGCCTCATGCCCGAAAACTCCATTCCTGCTTTTATAAAAGCACTCGAACTAGGTGTAACAACACTTGAACTGGATTTGGCTGTCACAAAGGATGGCATTGTGGTTATCTCTCACGAACCCTGGCTTTCACATGAATTTTGCAGCGATCTCGATGGCAAAAGAATCATAGAATCGAAGGAAAAGGAATTCAATATTTATGGGATGAGCTATCAAGCGTTGAAAAAATATGATTGCGGATCCCTCCCTCATCCGCGTTTCCCAAATCAAGAACTGATGTGGGTTTACAAGCCTTCACTCTCCGAAATGATCGATTCGGTAAAATCCTATTGCAAAAACAACAATAAGCCACTCCCCCATTTCAATATAGAAATTAAGCGACAACCAGAATATGATGGCATTTATTGTCCTCCGGTAAACGAATTTTGCAAATTGGTGTTGAAAGTTATTAAAGAAAAACAAATTGAAAAACACTGCAATCTTCAATCCTTCGATTGGGAAACCCTGCGCATCTGCCACAAACTTGCTCCCGAAATTCCCCTGGCTATGCTGGTCGAAAACAATCTAAGTCCGCAGGAAAACCTCGACAAACTAGGTTTTAAGCCACAAATCTACAGTCCCTATTTCAAACTCATCGATGCAAATCTGCTCGAATGGGTCAAAAAACAAGACATGAAGCTTATACCATGGACCGTAAATGAAGGAGCCGATATTGAAAAAATCCTAAAAATGGGTGTTGATGGGATTATTTCGGATTATCCGGAGAGGGTATTGAAGAGGAAATCCCGATAGCTATCGGG
>CANETR010000143.1 GCA_947441325.1 Saprospiraceae bacterium | reverse complement strand
GTTTACAGCGATACCGGCTCCGAAAGGGAAATGCGCATGATTTATTTGCCGATTACTACTGCCCAAAAGGTTTTTTCGACCAGCAAAGATATTAATATGCTGATGGTCACAACAGGCAATGCCAGTGCCGACGAAGCTGTTGAAATTGAAAAAAAACTGAACCAGCATTTGGCCGAAAAAAAACGATTCGACCCCGAAGACGGTCAAGCATTGCGTTTCCGTAATAGGGTAAAGCAGTTTGAACGCATCATGGAGCTGTTTTTTATCATTCAGTTTTTTACCTGGTTTGTAGGTGTTGGCAGTATCATCGCCGGTGTTATAGGTGTTGGTAACATCATGCTCATCACTGTTCGCGACCGAACCAAGGAAATTGGTATCAGGAAAGCAATTGGTGCTACGCCATTCAGCATTATCAGCATGATCATGACCGAAGCCGTATTGATTACAGCTAGTGCCGGTTATTTGGGTCTTTTGGCCGGATGGTCCATCATTTATTACCTAGGCGATATCGAAGCTGATTTTTTCAGAAATCCCTCGGTTTCTCTGCCGGTTATTTTGTCAGCAATTTTTATTTTGGTAGTCATGGGTGCTTTGGCCGGACTGATCCCTGCGATGAGGGCCGCCAGAATAGAGCCGGTGGTTGCCATGCGTAGTTAATTATAAACTAATTACAGGAAAACTGCGGAACGAAAATTATTGCATTTCCAAATCAGCAGTTCAACATAACTATTTTTACCCACTCAAAAGCTTGCTTTCGATTTAAAAATCGTTCATCCGAGCAGTCATATTCCAGCGCATTCCCAGCGAAAAGATCAAACTGTTGTTATCGAGCGCATCCAAAGCAGCATCTTGTTTTCTGTAAATCGCGTTCAAATCGACAAAAAAGTTATGGAAAACCATATATGAGGCAGTAAACTGACCCATCAGCAGATTTGTTTTAACGCCTTGTGCCGTCACATTTCCGAACTCGCGCTCATAGGTGGTGTATGGCTGATGAATATTTCCGCCCCAATTGCTACCCAAGGTATCCAATCCATAAGTAGCATAGTTTAACTGAGCTCTGAAATGTAAACCTTTAAGCGGTTGATAGCGGACAATGCCGATAAGTTCTCTGAAATTTGCGCCCATTGGGTGCGCGAGTGGTTGATTATAGTGGGTATAATTAGCCGTGCTGTCGCGGAAAGAGTAGGTGTATGGACGAACCGTATTAAATTCGAGCTGCAGGTCCAGGCCTTTGAGACCTGCTACATCGATATATTTCAATCCTAGCTGTATGCCTTGTTTATTGGCCCACCAACCTGCTTCGGGATCTCCTTTTCGTGCAAATACTTTGGAGAAAACAAATTCATCGAGCAGTACCTGTCCATACAAGGAGAAGCGATTTAAGAAATCCCAACGCCAGTTCATACCCATGATAACATTATCGGGGCTGCCCAGCATCTGCTCTACTGTTCTGTAAAGGATAAGTGGATTGAGGTATTGAACTTCGAAGGCATTGTCACGGGCAAAAATGACCGATTCAAAAAGACCAATGTTTAGATTTTTAAGCAGATTCACACTCAGATAATGAGTAGCCATGTATTTTTTCTTGAATACATCATTGGCGATATTTGCATGATCCTGCGTGAGTTCGGCAAAAATATTCTGATAATTGATTTTCCAGATTCGGGTATTCAATTTAAGATAAAAATAGTTGTTTGAAAAGTCGGAAAGCAGTAATGATCGGTGACCGTCACCTATAAAATGCCTTCCATGTCCAAACTGAATACCTATAAATTTGGTAGCATTGATGCCGATATAACCCTGAGACATTAGGTAATCAAATCCATCATTAGGATCTTGAGTGAAGCGGCTGTCATACACCTTATAAAAGCCTGCTCCTGGTACGGCAGAATAGGTATTGGCCCAATTGGCAAGGTAGCTGGGGAAACTAGCCTGGGACTCAATGATATCGGTATAAAAATAAACTTTTTCGTCGATATTACCTCTCAACTGCAATCCGCGTCGGTTGAGCATAACAAGATGATTTTCATTGTTATACCTTTCCATTCCACCCATTACATCGAGCATTGGATTAATACTTAGATAGAAATTCGGCACGCGGACTTCGTAAAAATGTGCTGGACTTCTGTACAGGTATTTCAGCAGAGGCCGACGGCTACGAATGGCACTGTCTTCGTCGTTGTTATCGTTGAAAAGATAAGTGCTATCGCGGCCAATATTGCGGCCTTTCGTTTGCAAATAGCCCAAATAAGACCTGACATCGCGACGATTATAAGCCCGAGTTGAAGGCGAAAGCTTAGAGAAATCGCTATTTTTCACAAAAAGCCTGTCGAGGGCATAATGATTCAAATCTCCAATATTTGCGACTGCACTGTTTTGAGCAATCGCAAAATTTATGCTTAAGCAAAATATCGTAAGCGAAAAAATGATTTTATTCATTCCAAGTTTATTTAGCTTCTTCTTTTTTTATTTCTGCCTTTTTTGGAGCAAGACTGAAATTTTCGAAAGCAAAAATTTCAATTTCGTCCTGTTTATCATCATCGTATTGAACCGATATAGAGTCTCCTTCAACAGTTAGCGGAAGTTTCTTCGAAATATTGGAGCTGCCGACAAAAATCTTTTCAGCGCCATTGATAAGTATAAAATAGTAAGAATTTCCACCAGATACATCTTCGCTAATTCTCATTACTTTTCCGGTCTGTATTTTTGTTTTATCGGCCTTGTGTGTGATATTATTTTTGTTTCCTGAGTTGTTGTAAGCTGCTTTGTATGCACGAACTGCATCTTTAAGATTATCGCCTACTCCTACTATAGAATAATCCTGAACGGAAACCAAGGCTACCATTTTGATAAGGCCAGCCTGATCTTTCATCGACATAACATAAGTTGCAATGCCATCGATATTGTACATGATAGGAAAAGAACTGACATAGCCTTTTTCCTGCACTTTTCCCTGAGCCGATTGCATGGCAGCAGTTTCGGTAGCACCGGGCTGACGATAAAGTGTTGCCTCCTTTGTTCTGGTGTCAATAAGCATAAAACCAATGGTACTTTCGTCGCCTCCCACCGAAGAAATTCCGGTGTACCAGTAAGATCTGTTGTCATTGCCATAAACCAGCGACATACCTTCGGTTGCCATGAGTTTATCTCGGTTTGAGAAATTCCAATATCCATGAACGTATTCGCCCCAAGCATTAATTTGATTAAAGACAAAATCTTTTGGCTGTATGCGGTCTACCCAGGCTGGCGCATTGTCTTTGGTATATTTTTTAACTTCTCCGCTCGAAGCGTCCACTACTGCAATGGCATAGGCATTATTTCCACTGAACCCTACTTCATGTCTAAAAATGGAAACTACCCAGTATGGATGTCCTTCATCATCAATTTCGAAGGTATAATCGGTCAAGCCTTCGCTATAAAATCCATTTACATAAAGGTGACGAGGCAGATAATCGCCAAACCAGCCACCCATTTGATATTTGATTTGAACCGGCTTGCCTTTTACCTCTCTGACCAATTTAACATCGCGCTCATTGGTTGCCGAAACCATAATATAGCCATGTGTTCCTTTGCTATTATTCATCCATTTGAAAAATCCTGAATGCTCCAGTGGTGCAACCCAATAGAGTTGATCTCTCACCTTTTGAATTTGAAATTCACCAATATAAACCTGGCTCCCAAGAGCAGGTTCCTCGCCTAAGACCTTATCGCCAAGTCTGTTTGCAACATCTTTATCTACAATTCTAATTTTATCGGGCGATACAGGAGAAACATCTGTAGAGAAATTTTTACCGTCTTTTACCTCACCGAGCAATTTGTGGAATTTTTCGGCTCTGAACATGGGCATACCGGCAATTAACATAATAGCTATGTAGAGAATTGAAAGCATGGCCGCCGAGCTTGCAGCAACAAAGAGCCCCGATTTTACAGATTTTACAAACTGTATCTCCAAAGTGGCTATTATTATTGAAATAAAGAAAATTTCGAGCGGCAGGCCAATGAACCATGGACTCAAAACTGGTAGCATAAAATAGATATATAGCGGCGCTACCACAAGTATCAGCAGCGCATATATTATGATTTTAGCTTTTTTAATTAGTGTAAGTGCCTGACTCATATATAGGTTTTTTTTGGTTACAAATTAATTGTCTGTAGCAGCTCCGCCGCCCGAAAAATCATCATCTTCCTCCTCTTCATCATCAAACCATTCGTCGTCGAGGACAATTATTTCAACATCATCGTCGTCGTCATCGTCTTCGTCATCATCATCGTCTTCTGATTCATCATTTTGATCATTTTCAACATAGTCTGAAATTTTTCTTAATTGCTTCAATGCAGCCTCGTGATTGGGTTCCTGCTCAACAACACGCTCTAAGTAGGTATATGCCGAATCGAAATCATTCAGATATTCTATCATAAAGGTAGCATAAGCTGTTAAAATTTCCACCTCATTGGGTTGCAATTTCAGGTACTCAATATAAGATTTTTCAACTGCTCCCAAGTCCTGAAAATGTTTCAGTATAAAAGGAGCATAGTATTCCAATAAGGATTTTTGTTGCGGATTTGCTTTTAATGATTTCTCATAAAAAATCCTGGCCTTGTTAAATTCTTGAAAATGCTGTGCATAAATATCCCCCAAACTTTTGAGTAGCAGTGCTGAATCTTCATGAATTTTATGATCTATTCCTTTTTTAAAGGTTTCAACTGCCTCCTCGTATTTTTGGTCGTTTTTCCAAAGAAGCATTCCCAATAGATTGAGCGCCTCTTCATGATACTCGTTTATACTCAATGCAATTTCGAGATACTGCTTTGTCTGTGGGATATCATTAAGCTTGTAGGCAGTTTCGGCCATTTTTACATATGGTTCAACCGAGTAAGGATCTTGCTCTGAGGCTTTAGAAAAATGAAGCAATGCCTCTCCATATCTACCCAAAACTGAGTTTTTAATAGTACCTGCCTGCATTTGGGCAAAACTATTGTTTGGATTGGCAGCTATAGCCTTTTCGTAAAAATCCAACGCTTTTTCAAGCTCTCCCCTTCGTTCTTCCATTCGGCCCAGGGCAAAAAGCGCTTCATCATTGGAGCTATCATATTTTGCAATAAGCTCAAAGCAAAATTTAGCTTTTTCTTCCAAATTAAAAATCAGCAGCAACTTGCGGCCTGTATCGAGCAGTATTTCGCTGTATAAAGGGTTTGTAGCAAGTAGTTTTTCATAACTGGACGAAACCTTCCGAAATGTTTCAAAATTCGACTCCTGAATATCCACTGCCTGAGTGTTGGTCCAGGGTAAATCCCTGTTTACACTTCTGAAAATTTCAAATTCTTTTGTAATTTTTTTCTCTGATTCTGCATCTAAAGTACTGACAAGCAATTTTTTTGCAGCATCACGTATGCTTTCTTCCGGATTTATTTGCCACAGCATTATCAAGGCTGTGCCAACATTGTCTGAGAAATCGCTACTAATAGCTGATAGGGCAGATTTTGCCGTTTCGCTTTCAACAGACAGTAAGTTCTGAATGATTATTTTTTCCTCCTCGCTCAAATTCATGGTATATCAAATCCGGTTTTTGCAAAAATAGCTGATTATGAACAAAAAATCAAATAAAAAACAAATAGCCGATCAGTTTAAACTAAGCTTAGCTAAACATTATCAATTTGAAGCTTTTAATAATAAAAAGCTGATGCTGTTCTCTATATCATACATTTTTTTTAACTTCGCAAGACTGCTTTGATTATGAGCAGTTAAAAAAACAATAAACTTATAAAATTACAATCATAAAATGGCTAAAAAAGGAAAAGATCAGGCACCATTGCAATGGGCCGAAATGAAAGCCGAGAATTCATGGACTATGTTCAAGGTCATTGCTGAATTTGTAGATGGCTACGAAAGAATGAATCAAATTGGCCCCTGTGTTTCAATTTTTGGTTCGGCAAGGACAAAACCTGACCACAAATACTACCAAACAGCTGTGGATATAGCAAGACATTGCGTTGAAGAAGGATATGGCGTAATCACAGGCGGTGGTCCGGGCATAATGGAGGCTGCCAACAAAGGCGCCTCTGAAGCTGGCGGAGCC
>CANETR010000142.1 GCA_947441325.1 Saprospiraceae bacterium | reverse complement strand
TAGGATTGCTGTTACCAAGAATGCCCATATTGTAAGTGGCATACGGAACATCGTCATACCCTTTGTTCTCATGTTCAATACAGTAGTGATATAATTAATACCGCCTAATAATACTGAAACAACAAAGAATACCAAGCTTAACAACCAAAGTGTCATACCACCTTTAGATCCATCAGATGCTTGCGGTAAGGCACTTAGTGGCGGATATCCTGTCCAACCACCAGAGAAAGGACCAGTATTTAAGAATAATGATATGAACAAAATCATACCTGACAAAAAGAAAAACCAATATGACATCATATTTAGTAAAGGTGATGCCATATCTCTTGCTCCAATCTGTAGTGGAATCAAAAGGTTTGAAAAAGTACCGGATAAACCAGCTGTCAAAACAAAAAATACAAGTATAGTACCGTGCATTGTTACCAAAGCATAGTAAAAATCTGGGCTCAAAGTACCTTTACCAGTGGATGGGTCTATGTCAATCCATCCGCCAAGAAGTGGCTGTAACCAAGAAATATCTGCATCTGGAAAACCAAGTTGCAAACGGAATATAACAGACATTCCTGCACCTATAATTGCCCAAAACATACCAGTAATCAAAAACTGCTTAGATATTGTTTTGTGATCTAAACTAAACAGAAACCTGTCTATAAAAGACGATTGGTATTTATCGCCGTGGTCGTGATCGTCGTGTCCATGACCATGTTCGTGTCCATGGTCTTCGCCGTGAACATGAAGTTCTTTTTCTGTAATTGTGATATCAGCCATTGTGACCAGTTTTTATATTTGATTTAACAAAAATTCAAAATATTAATACCTTTTCAAGTCAATTGTTCAAAAAGACTTAGATTGCTTTTGTTGTGTCCTGTTTAGTTGAATCCTGAGCGTCTTTTTCATCAGCACTTTCGGCAGGTACAACAGCTGCTGCAGATGATAGCGCTTTTGCCGTTGCTGCTTCGGATTCTTGTAAGTTCAAGGTTTTTCGAGTAACTTTTAATGCAGCTTTCAAGTCGTTGATAATTGCATTATACTTTTCAAGCTCTGCTGGTGTAGCCTTTGCCGCTAAATCAGAAACAATTTTTAATGCTGCTTTAACTTTTTCCTTATTTTCAAGAAGCTTTACAAATTCATCTGCTTTTGCTTTTACTTTTGTATTGTCATCTTTGTAGACATTTGCTAGATAGTGACTGGTTTTTTCCTGTTCATCGAGCCAATTCTCATACTCTACTTCAGTAACAATTTTGACTACACGACGCATTGAATAGTGCCCACGTCCACACAATTCGGAACAAGCTAATTCATATTCAAATGCTTCATAACGTTTTTTAGTTTCATCTTTTTTGTCTGGAATATTCCAATGAGGATACTTTTTATATCTAGTTCTCATTGAATCTGAAGTTACTGTAGGCGTGAATACAAAATAGGTAGGCATACCAGGAACTGCATCCATTTTTACACGGAACTGCGGAAGATAAAAATTGTGGAGCACATCGCGTGAATTTATACGTACCCTAACTTTTTTTCCTACAGGTAAAACGATTTCACTTGGATGGAAGTCATCTATATTCTTTTCGTCCGTCCAATCCTGACCAAGTGGATTTGTACCGGTGATTTTAGTAAAATGTTTAGTTCCTAATTTATTATCTCTACCCGGATAACGAAGCAACCATGCAAACTGCATACCTGTAGCTTCAATTTCGATATAGTCTTTTCCAATTACTTCTTTGTCACTTACATCGGCCATTGCCTCATTCCAAGCGCGCAGTCCACCTACAACAAGAAAAGTCATCACTACTGCAGGAATTAACATCCAAACCATTTCCAAGCGTTCATCGTGAGACCAATATTTTGCTCTTGCTCCTTTTCTTCCACGGAATTTCCAACCAAAGTAGAAAAGTAAAAACTGACAGGCAAAGAATACAATAGAAGTGAAAAATAGTGTGATACTAAACATGTAATCAACTGATGGGCCATGTTTGGAAGCTGCAGTGTTTGGACCCCATCCTAAGATGTATGGTATGTAATAAATAAATGACACCACACAAAGTACGAGGAAACCAACCATAAATACCATGCCTATAGCAGCTTGGTAATTATTATTTTCATATTCTCCAGAATTATCTTCCCGTATAACCGAAGCCAACTCTCGGGCCTTTCCTATCTGCACGAAAAATACGGCAACTAGGACAGCGATAATTATAATAAGAAAGGTCATGATTTAATTTTTAAAAGTTAATAAGTTGAACTAACATCTATTTAACAAAGATAATACTTGTATTCTAAAACAACATCAGCATAATAAGATGAGCTGTTTTGTTTAGAATTATTCTAAATTATTAAAGATCATACCAAACGTGATGATTTTTACTTTCATCAACATATGGGTCATTTTTAGGCATCAAAGAAGCTGATGAAAGGAATGAGAAAGTTACAAACAAAAACAATCCTAAAAATCCAATCATAGTACCCAATTCGTAAAATCCAGGAAAATGTATGCCCATCACAAATGATGGTCCGTGTGCATGAGCATCATGAGCATGTTCATCAGTTGCATGTGCGTCATGTTTATGCTCATCTGTATGTGCTGTGCCATGATCATGACCAGCGTGTGCAGTTGAATCATGAGAATGATCGTGTAAACTATCCTTTTCTACTTTTGCAGAATCAGGTGATACGTTAGTGTGACCATTTTTGTCATGACCATGAGTATCTTTAGCGCCTTGAAAATCAGTTAAAACTGGTTTTGCATCCTGCTCTGTAAGTCTGTAGGTTTCACTGTGTTCTTTGTGATCCTTATGACTATCTTGTTCTTTATTTTCATTATGTTCGTGACCTTTTTCATGGCCATCGTGACCTTCGTGACCTTTTTCATGACCATCGTGTCCTTCATGTCCATGTTCATGTTTTGCATGTTGAGCATGCTCCCAGTTATACCATACGCCTGGTTTAATCATTTGATAATAATCCAACCAATGTCCAAGCAATACTAAACCAGCCATAAATCCAAGAGTTCCCTTTGCACGTTTTGCCGAATTCATCATCAGTGATAGGAATGGAATCGCAAAGTTGATAATCAGATTGAGGAAAAATACAGGTCTGAATTGTTCAAATCTTAAGAAATAATATTGTGTTTCCTCGCCGTTATTTGCATACCAAATCAACATAAACTGTGAAAACCAAAGGTAAGTCCAGAATACAGAGAAGCCAAAGACGTATTTACCAAGGTCATGTGTATGTTCTTTTGTAAAATATTGGAAGTGACCACGCGTTTGTAAGAAAATGATAAGTAAATACATCAAACAGATTGCACTTACCCAAACACTAACAGTTGCATACCATGCAAAAAGTGTACTATACCAGTGTGGATCTACTGACATAACCCATTGCCAAATAGCAAAAGCACTAGTAAAACCAGCTATTGGAAGAAAAATAGCAGACCACATGTGTATTTTCTCATAGTTGACTTTACGCAAACCTCTGTTTCCATCTTGTTGCAAAGACAATCTTCTGATCATTAGTGCAAACAATGTCCAAAGTCCAATAACTACAAGGGTCAAAAGGTAGTTAAACGGATTCAAAAATGCAGACTTGTGAATAACCAATCTGTCATTTTTGAGGGCTTCTTCATCACTCCAAAGGTAGAGAAAATCTGTTCCGTTTGCATCCATTGAAACCGCCAAGGCAATTAAACCAAGGAGGATAATACCCACAGGCATAAACATCATCATTGCTTCAGGAATGCGCTTGAATATAGTCTGCCAACCGCCCCATGCTACCGTATGAGTAGCAATAAAGAATAAGGAAGCAAAAGCTATTCCAGTAAAGAATACTGAGTTCTGAAGTAGATTTGTCCAGAATCTGATGTGGGAATGTTCACTACCTGTGTAGTAAGTAAGGCCTAATGAAACGGCTCCAATTACAATCAGAACGATTGTAAAAAGTTTGAGTTTAGCGTCAAAGACAAATTTTGGATTGTCTTGTATTGGCTGATTGTGATGATGAGCACCCATTTTATGATATCTTTTCTGAAAGGTTTAATTCAAATTATTATTACACTCAAGATGTTTAAAGGATTATTTCTTTGGCATTTTATCGTCCTTTTTCTCAACCTTAGCTGCATCTTTTTTATCTTCTCCTTCTTTGTTCTCAGGCTTATTTACTTTTTGTCCATTGGCCAGTTCTAAGCTATATTCTACGCCTGTTTTGGCGCCTTGTAATGAACGTATGTAATGAATTACAGCCCATCTTTCATCATGACTCAATTTATCGGCATGAGAAAGCATCACATTTTTTCCATACATGATAGCATGGTAAAAACGACCATCATTAGATGTAAGAAATTGGTCTGATAAAAAATTTGCTGGTGCTGCAGGATAAACGCCTAGTTCATATAATTTGCCATTACCATCACCGGCTTTTCCGTGGCAAGAGACACAATATATTTCATATAGTTCTTTACCTTGAGCTAATACTTTATCGAAATCAGCTTTATCTGTTGGTTTAAGCGGATTCGAAGTTATCATTTCAGTTGCTTTTGTTCTATCCTCTTCGGTATTTGCAAAAGCATAACGAGGGTAAGTTAAAGGACTATTTGAGCGAACCGCTTCTTTAGAGCGACCAAAAGCTACTGTTCCATCCTGAGGTGTACGCGGTTGTACAAATTTTTGGTAGTCTTCTTTGCTACCCCAATGGTTGAACAGATAATAGGTGTTCTGATTGGCTTCATAGGCAATTGAGTGAGCCATATCTGGCATATATTCACGGCCAGTGAAGTTGTCTTTTGACAGACATGCACTAAATAGCAGCACTATTGTTGCAAATGATAACAAATTTATTAAACTAGAACGTTTCATGTCGAACTATTAAGCGTTATTAGATGTCTTTAATGTTAGTTTCGTCAGCATGTGTTTTTTGAAGTAATCCACGTAGTGATTCTACTTCCTCTTTAGTTTTTCCGGTAACGTCAAATGCTATACAAAAGCGGTCATCCGTAATTCTGGGGTCTAAATATGGATTTGTTACGCCAGGACCGAGACCACAAACAAGATAGAAAGTTATTACCATACCAACAGCAGCCATTAGAACCGTAAACTCGAAAGTAATTGGTATAAATGAAGGTACTGAGAAATAAGGTTTACCTCCAAAAATGATTGGCCAATCGCGGGTAAAAACCCAAGTCATGAAGCCGAAAGCTGTAATTGTTCCAAACATACCATACACAAAACCTGCAATATGAATACGAGATTCTTTCAAACCTAAAATTGGATCTAAACCATGCACAGGGAATGGAGTAAATACATCCCAAATCTCTTTTCCTTCTTCACGTATTTCTCTGACGGCATCCATTAAAATTTCATCATCGAGATAAAGGCCGTAAAGGATTGTTTTATTTAATGTTTTCATTGCTGAATATTTGAGTTCGCAAAGCGAGTTTTTTTCAATTTTTTTGATTAGTGATGAGCTTCTTCCTTTAAAACTTCAGATTGTTCTTTAAGTGCTTCAACATATTGATTACCTGAAGATTTAAGGATAGATTTTACCTCAGCGATTGCAACTACTGGAGCAACGCGTATAAAAATCAAATAAAGTGTTCCGAAAAGTCCGAATGTGAATAGATAATCACCCACTTCAACCCAAGATGGACTGTAGTAAGCCCAGCTAGAAGGAAGAAAATCGCGATGCAATGAGGTTACAATGATTACAAAACGTTCGAACCACATACCAATATTCACAACGATTGATAGAATAAAGGTTACAACCAGGTTTCTACGTAAGCTTTTAACCCAGAAAAACTGAGGTGAAATAACGTTACAAGCCATCATTGCGAAATATGACCACCAATATGGACCAAGTGCACGATTATAGAAAGCAAATTGCTCGTAAATATAACCTGAATACCAAGCTATGAACAACTCTGTTAAATAAGCTACACCTACAATTGAACCAGTTAATACAATTACCTTGTTCATTGATTCAATATGCTGCAGCGTAATATAGTTTTTGAGTTGCGGAATAGCAATTGATGTAAGAATCATCAGTGTTTGTACCATTGCAAATCCGGAAAAGATAGCACCTGCTACAAAGTAAGG
>CANETR010000141.1 GCA_947441325.1 Saprospiraceae bacterium | reverse complement strand
TCTCATTTTGAATAAGCGTCGGAGCTCCTACCCTAACCCTAAGCTATTAAAACTATGTTTAAAATTTTATCTAACAAACAAAAAAGCCGACCCTAATTGGGTCGGCTAATAGATAATATTGTGTTATCAGGTATTATTCCTGAATCATCAATTTATGACTAATTCTGTTGTTTCTGCTTTCGATATTAACAAAATACACGCCATTTGAAAGACCGTTTACTTTGATAACTTCGATATTTTTACCAGAAATCAGATTGAGTTGCTGAGTTGGAAGTACTGTCTGACCCAATAGATTTGTTACTGAGATATTGGCTTCTCCATTGAAAGGAACTTCAATTTCAAGAATCACATCAGCATTGTTAGATGTAGGATTAGGATAAATGCTTGAATTTTCGATTTTAGCATTCAAATCCTGCGTTCCCAAAACCCAATCATCTGTACGGAAAACAGCAGGAGTACTGATATTAGAGGCATTGCTGCGACAGATATCATAGCTGGTAAGTGCTTCAACAGACCAACGGAATTCCTGATTTGGAGCAAGAGTGATATAAGCTTCTGTGCCGTAAACTACCATTTCAGTTACTGTAGAAACCACAACTGCACCATTATTTAACGTACGCTCAACTGTTAAAAGGTACATGCCGTTGTTGCTGGCATCAGCCCATCTAAAATGAACAGGAGAAGATGCTGCATAAGGGGCAAGCGCTCCGTTTTCAGGCCAGGTTAACTGTGGTGTACCTGTTACTGTTAATGGAGATGGAGCAGGTCCCATGTTGTAACGCTGCAGTACGTCCAGTCTAATGGCTTCTTTTTGACCGTCGGTAAATAATTTACCCGATGGTGTTGATGCTGAGGTACAGAAAAAGTAACTCATAAAGTTATTAGTAATAGTAGTGCTTGGTGTGATTTGAACACTGTCCGGATCGAACCAGTTGCTAGGCATATTACATCCACCACCACCTGAAGCATAATCTGGTGGAGTATCGCAGAAACCATCAGCAGCATACTGGCAATTTTCACCAGCAACGCCACGGGCTACTTTCTCTACTGGACGACCGTTCGTACCCATCATTGGCGCTTTGCCAGTTGCCTGAGATTCGAAAGCATAATCTGTACCTTCCCAACCATTGAATGTATGGGCAAGTGTAAAGAAGTGACCTACCTCATGAGATAAACCCCAAGAATAGATATCATTCCATGTGAAAATCCAGTCCCACTGTGGTGCATAATATGCTCCGTACTGTGTACCGTTTTGTGCCGGACCAGCTACGTAGATGTTTACAACATTGTTTACACGGTGAATTGAACGGATATAATCTGAGTTCTCCTCATTGTTAACGTACATCTGATCGCTGTTAAAGCGATTAATATTCACAAGGTAGAACTGAATGTTCTGGTCTGCAAAATTTTCATTGAAATAACACATCTCATTCAATACCCATGCATCTGAGCGTTGTCCGGTACCATTTGAACGGCTGCACATGTGAAATACCACCGGCACCCACAAAGTACTATCATTTGTAGATCTATTGGCTACTGCCTGAGAAAAGGCATTGAGAAGGTCTGCTTTGTTGCGACGGTTCTCAAACATCCTTTCTTTGATCAGCTCCTGATCTGCGGAACTGGTTCCGCAACCAAGGTGGTGGTTATGCTGACCAATTGACAGCGATGGCATGAGCCAAATTGCCGTCAAAGCAAAAAAAGTTGTAATGCGGTTCACCATAATAATTGGATTGTTAGAAAATAATTCAAATTGCTTTTAAAGTTAGATTTTGTTAGTTGACAACTGAAAATTAATTATCTTTTTAATTTATAATCAATTGTTATAGAATAGTATAATAATGAGAAGCAAAAAGTGCATTTAAAATCATGCTTTTCGAAACACTAAATTAACAATAAAAATGATATCGGCTGCCTTTTTGATATATTTTTTAGCAGATTTTAATTTTATTTTGTCCTTTTCAAATTTCAACTACTTTCAACACTACAGCTTTAGAACTGTTCAAAATTTTCTATTTCAATTTCATGAAAAATTCTACTGTTAGCCATACCAAGAATTTTTCTAAAAAAATTTGATAATTAACTTCAGAATTAACAGAAAAATTGGCATTTTTGGTGCGATTTATGCAGGGATTGTTTTTTTGATAAAATTCATTTTTTTTCATTCTTACAAAAGGCTTTATAAGTCTAAATAATTCATACTAATTACTTGATTTTAAACATTTTAATAAACTATGAGAAAAGTAACCGTTGTTGGAGCCGGTAATGTGGGCGCAACCGTAGCAGATGTGCTTGCTCACGACAATATTGTCAACGAAATCGTTTTGATTGACTTGAAAGGCGAGATGGCACAAGGCAAAGCTTTGGATATTTATCAACAAGCTCCTATTGGAGAATACAGCACTCGTGTTATTGGCACATCTGATTACAGATACACCGCCAATTCCGATATTGTAGTAATTACTGCTGGTCTTCCGCGTAAACCAGGTATGAGCCGCGATGACCTTATCGCTATCAATGCAAAAATTGTAAACTCAGTAACCGATCAAATTCTTCAATACTCTGAAAATCCAATTATTATTGTGGTTTCTAATCCATTGGATGTAATGACTTATGCTTCTCTCAAGAGATCTGGTCTTGCTCCAAACAGAGTAATAGGCATGGCTGGCATTTTGGATACCGCACGTTACCGTGCATTTCTCTCTTTGGAACTCAACGTTTCTGTTCGCGACATTCAGGCAGTGCTGATGGGCGGACACGGAGATACAATGGTTCCACTCCCTCGCTATACTACAGTATCTGGTATCCCTGTTACAGAATTGATCGCTCAGGACAAATTGGATGCAATTATCAAACGCGCTCAAAATGGTGGTGGCGAATTGGTTCAACTGATGGGTACATCTGCCTGGTATGCACCCGGCGCTGCTGCTGCACAAATGGTATCTGCCATTGTACGCGACGAGCAACGTATTTTCCCATGCTGCGCCTGGTTGACAGGTCAATATGGCATCAACGACCTTTGTATCGGTGTTCCTGTAAAACTTGGACGTAATGGTATTGAGCAGGTAATCGAATTGCAGTTGAATGAAGAAGAAATGAAACTGCTTCATAATTCTGCCGATGCTGTTCGCGAAGTTGTAAACGTGTACAATGCGCTTCCTGCAGAAGCTTAATACAATACAATAATATAGTAATTCAAGCTCCTTCATTCACGAAGGAGCTTTTTTTTATTTTTTTCGGGAACCTTTTAAAAATTCATTTGGTTTATCGATTTTTAACATATTAAATGGAAAACAAATGAGCGTCCTCAAACTAAACTCCAAACTCAACAATCCTTATTATCTTAGCAACAGTTCCGGGAACGAAGTTTTGCTATATTGCGAAATTAAAGCAGATGAAGTTAAATCAGAAAAGGAAAGAGCCCCGCTAAATATTTCTCTGGTTGTAGACCGAAGTGGTTCAATGTCTGGCGATAAATTGCGCTACGTAAAAAAAGCTGTAGAATTTGTAATTCAAAATCTCAATCCTGGAGATTATTTATCTATTGTACAGTACGATGACCAAGTTCAAGTGCTCAGCCCATCAGCTCCTGTAACTGATAAATCAGCCTTGCTTCGCCTTGTTGCATCTATCAGAGAAGGTGGTTCTACAAATCTGAGTGGTGGAATGCTTGAAGGATTCAATCAAGTAAAGATTACGCGAAAAGAGGGTTATGTAAACAGGGTACTCCTACTCACCGATGGCCTTGCAAATATAGGCATAACCGATCCATCTCAGCTATATAATATTGTACAACGACAATTACAGGAAAATGGCATTGGACTTTCTACCTTTGGTGTTGGTGCTGACTATAATGAGGAACTACTGCTTCAACTTGCCGAAAGAGGCGGGGCAAATTATTATTTCATTGAAACTCCCGATCAGATTCCACAGCTTTTTGCCAGAGAGCTTCAGGGATTGCTATCGGTAGTTGCACAAAACGCTATGCTCCATATTACTTTTCCATCAGAATTCCTTTCAGTAGCTAAGGTATTTGGCTATTTACATCAGGTGAGTGGAAATAAATTAAGCATAAATTTCAATGATGTATTTAGTGGAGAAGAAAAAGCAATTATTGTAAAATTTAAGGTAAACAACCCCATTAGCTTGGTTTCAAACTTTGTGGTAACACTGAGTTACAATGATGTGGTTGAAACTTTAGATAAAGTTAATATTGAACAGCTTCTCGTAATAAGTCCGACAAACGATGCCCAACTTTTTAGAAATTCCATGAACCTGGAAACTCTTGAAAATAGTGTTTTCTTTAATTCGAGCGAAATGTTTAAAGAAATTATGGCTTTGTCAGACAGAAGAAACTTTGATGAAGTTAGAGCAAAACTCCAAATTGCACTTAATTATTTGAAGTCTCATATTGAAATGTTTCCAAGTTCAGAAAGACTTCAAAAGCTACTACTCCAAATGCAGGATTATCTTCAGAACATTCCTACTATGGAGACAATGATGGATCATGAACTGAGAATGAGCCAGAAAATGTCGAAATCCCTTAACTGGATGATGGAAAAAAGAAAGGACTAATCGAAAATACTTAGATCAGCAAAAGCAGGTACCCCACTTGAGTACCTGCTTTTATCTTTTGGAGATTTTATTGTTACTAATATGCCTTTGTCGGCTACAGTGGAATCGATCCACTTCATCAGTGCGCAATTTCTGATGTTTGGTTGCCCTTCCATGCACCCTTTTTCTCCACATTTTAAAACTGGAGGGCTTCATATTTCTACGCATGAGCTCTATCACTTCTTCTTCCGAAATGCCAAATTGAAATTTTATAGCTTCGAAAGGAGTACGGTCTTCCCAGGCCATTTCAATAATACGATCTAAATTTTCTGTTGAAATAATTTCCAATGTCATATCTTCGTGTGAATTTTACAAAGTAAATAACATAACTAAAACAGATTGGTTTTGAGAAAACATCTCATTAAAAGAATTTTAAGGATTTTTGGCTGGTTGCTGATCCCCCTGCTGATTTATCTTAAAATTACAGATTACAACCTAATTGATTCCTGGAAGATTCCTCTGAGGAAAACAGACGTAGTAGTTAATTTTCTGATTTTCTTAATCAGTCTGAACACATTCATTTACCTGTTGGCCTATTTCTACAGGAAACGCAAAAAATATGCCCGCAGACAAAACGACAATCTTATTGCCGGGCTAAATAACATTTACTATCTCTTAATTTCGGGTGGCGTATTGGCTTCTCTACTAATTTTTTTGGGTTTCGATCTTTTTACCTTTTTTACATCATTAAGTATTTTTGCAGCAGCCCTGGCTGTATTGAGCAAAGATTATATATCTAATGTTGTAAGTGGCACTTTGATTGCATTTTCGGATGAAATTAATATTGGAGATACGGTACAGATAGGGGGCAAAAAAGGCAAAGTAACAGATATTACGCTCTCGAAGTTTATCTTACTAAATGACGATGATGACTTTGTAATTTTACCAAACAGTACTGTTTTTTCCAATGAAATCATCAACTACACACGTAGGGAGATTCGCAAAACCAGTATCGATTTTGAGATTGACATCAAACACATGAAAAATGTGGAAGAGCTGGAGGATGAACTCATCGTATCCCTTACAGTATTTCATCAACTTATCAGGCCCGAATCCTACAGACTCAAAATTGTTGAAATTAAAAAAGACTTTGTTTCTTTAAAATTTCAGTATGTACTCGACAAGCCAGACCGTGAGTTGGAGCGGGACATAAGACGAGCAACAATAAGAAGAGTACTTCAAATTATTCTTGAAAGTCAGGAAAAGATGAAATAAAATAAGCCGGCCGAGGCTACTATTAACAATAGCATGGTACTAAAGCAACCAGAATTCACTTCCCTACCCTGCTTGATCTCGTCTTCTTCTGCTACTTCTTCTACCTCATTTTCGGGATTTCTTTCCGATTCTTCCTCGTAGGGCGTGCCGCTGTAGTCCAGTTCATCTAAATTCATTTTAAGAACAGCAGCAGGAAGCTTTCTCAACTTTGTATTAGAAATCAAAAGATTTTTCAAACTGCTGATATCAGCTACTGAATTTGGTAAAATC
>CANETR010000140.1 GCA_947441325.1 Saprospiraceae bacterium | reverse complement strand
TAGAGCTGCCTCAATTTTTTGGAATCTAAGGCGCTCAGCGTAGCTGCTATAAGCCAGAGCAGGAATGAGTATGATTGCAATAAGCAATACGGGCAGTATAAATGACATTTTTTATTTGATAAAACATCAATCTGCCAATTTAGTTTGAGTTAAACTGAAAATTTGATATTCAGTCAATTTTTATCAACTGAAGCTGCCGTCGTCAAAATGTTTGTTATCTATTTGCTTTAATTTTTGAGCAAGGAGTAGCGAGGTTCTAATAAGCTCTTCCAGTTTATCGACTTCTTTTTTGTAGTAAAAACTGTTGATAGCTTCGAAATGAATGCTATTGTGATGAAAACCTATTTGGGCATTGTTCATCAATCTATAATTGTCAATCATTTTTTCTTTAAGGATATTATCCGAAAATATAGCTCTTGCAAAGCCCGGGCTATCTGTTTTAACTATAAAAAGACGGTCAAATTCTTCATCATGAATATCAACATCTTTTTGAAGGCCCAATTTTTTGCCAATTTTTCTAAAAAAACCTTCATGAAAAATTTTAATATTATTTTGATGATTGGTGTTTAAATCAACATCAAAAACAATATACTGAACTTTACTTTTTCCGCTGCCTCTTGTCTCGATATGTACTTTTATTGGGTTACCAGAGATGTTGCCATCTAATTTCGGGTGATTTAGGTTTGCAATGCTTTTCCAAAAGTTTTTTTCGGGAACAATATAGTTCAGCCCAAGCCTTCGCCCAAGTTCTTTGAAATTATCTTCAACCCTTTTATTTGCCATTTTAGCAAGATAAAAAGTGCCTGAAAGAAAAAAAATCAGAATTGCTACGAATATGACTGGGATTAAAACATCGATCATAATTGAATTTTTTCTTGTTTTTTAGCTTTTTCTAAAGTAAAACCAAAGGTGGAACCGACCTCAACACGACTTCTAACGTTAATTGTCTGATTGTGTGCTTCAATAATATGTTTTACAATAGAAAGTCCAAGTCCAGTACCGCCCTCATCTCTTGACCTACCTTTGTCCACCCTGTAAAACCTTTCGAAAAGGCGGGGAAGATGTTCCTGTGAAATGCCCTTGCCTGTATCTGAAACCTCAACCAAAATATTTTTATCCAAATCGTAAAAACCTATCAGCGTTTTACCGTTTTCGCGACCGTATTTTATGGAGTTTGAGACCAAATTCACCAAAACCTGACGAATCATTTCTCTATCGGCATTTACCCAATAAGGTTTGTGAGCATTGTCTTTTAATTCCAAAATTATTTTTTTGCGCTGTGCACTGATTTCCATATCAGAAACAACTTCTTCAACCAGGTCATGTACATTGAATGGTTTGATATCCAATTGGATACCACCAGTTTCGAATTTTGAAATCTGATTCAGATCCTGTACAATTTCGGCAATCCTGTCCACATTATCAATTGCTCTTTGCAAATACTTTTCAGCGATTTCCGCATCGTCCATACCACCCTCAATTAGAGTGTACAAGTAACCTTGAATATTAAAGATAGGTGTTTTTAATTCGTGGGATACATTATCGATAAATTCTTTTCTGAACTGTTCGGTTTTCTTCATGTATTTGATCTCTTTCGACCAGTCTTTTGCCCATTCAGTCACTTCTTTTTCCACCTTATCCATAATATGCGTATTGATATCAACCTGAATAGGGGGACTGCTCTTGGGAGCTTTTAAGCTGTGGATTGATTTATATATAAGTTTTACCTTGTTGTAAATGAATCTTTTAAGGGCTTCACCAAAGAACAGCGTAGAAAAGATAAGCTGCATGGCAAATACAATCCCTATTGCCCACCATTCAATAGAATCAGGCAATGCAATTTTCAGAATAAGTAGAACAAGCAGTACTGCAATCGATTGATTGAGCGCAGTAATAAAGGCAAGAAGCTGAGGAGTTGGATTCTTTGGTGATATAAGAATCATACAATCGATTTTAGTGAATAAAAAAGCCGAAGCTGGAAGCTGCGGCTAATTTACAAAAATTATTATTTTTTTAAGGAGAACCTATATTAATTCACTAAAATTCGAATTTATAACCAATACCTTTGATGGTTTTGATATAGTCTTCTCCTACTTTTTCCCTGATTTTACGAATATGAACGTCGATTGTTCTATTACCTACGATGACATCATTGCCCCAAACTACTTTAAAGATTTCTTCACGGGTGAATACTTTGCCCGGTTTTGATGCAAGAAGATAAAGCAATTCGAATTCTTTCTTTGCCAATACAATTTCTTCTTCACCTTTGTAAACCAAAACCCTTGTTTTGTCAATGTTTAGATCAGCAATTTTAATGAAGTCATTGTCTCCACTATCAGATGGCGCATTGCTGTATCTTCTGAGTAGTGCCGAAATTCGACTTGTTAAAACTCTTGGACGTATGGGTTTTGTAATATAATCATCACCTCCAACTTCAAAACCTACAATTTGTGAATAATCCTCGCTTCTTGCGGTAAGAAAGGCTATGATAGTATTTTTAAAATCGGGATTAGAACGCAATTCCCGACATACTTCCACACCATCCAATTCAGGCATCATGATATCGAGCAAAATCAAATGAGGTTTAATTTTCTTTGCCAATTCTATGGCTTCTGAGCCATTTTTTGCAGTACTTACCTGATAGCCTTCTTTGACCAAATTGTAGCTGACAAATTCGAGAATATCGGGTTCGTCATCTGCGATGAGAATTTTAAATTCTTTTGCCTCTTTCATAGGATTTGGTTAATTGAGGTTTTAATATTATGCAAAGCTATTAAAATAATGTCTAATGTTATTGCTTGTAAAATTATGTCTTTGTTAACAGTTTGTAAATTTTTGGTTTTTGTTGTTAATTTGCAGTATTAAGTAAACTTAAATAAGTTTATCCAAAGACATTCTTATTCTCCATTCTTTAGGATAGTAATTGTTGACACGATTGCTGAGTTTTTTTATCCAACCCAAGCCTAAATTTTTATAGGTCATCAATTGCCAGCCCTCTGCAGTGTTTGTGATTTCAGGGTTAACATTTTCAAGATGCAAAAACTTTAGCGCATTTTCTAAATCCAATTCAGTTATATTGAATGAATCTTTATTCAGACCTGTCCAAAGTGCCGCAGCGGGTATGGGTATAAATCCTTTTCGGTTGAGTTCCGCTAATTCTACTGCTCCACTTACAATATTTAAGCTGGATTCAATAAGTTGGGCCTCATAGCTCAAAGAGTTTGGCACTGCAATCATGAGTTCTTTTCTTTTAAATAACTCTAGATTTGGATTATTGCACCAACTTTTGAGAAAATCACTATCCTTAGCGGCTTTTGAAAGAGCATTTTTTTTGACTTTAGGGTCTGACACATTTTTATCGCCCGATTTTTTTAGGACACTCAGAAAAAATCCTTCACCCTTGGTCAGATGTGGGTAAAAACGATAGCCAAAAATGTCATTATGCACTGTTTCTGTAACTCCCCAGGAGCTGTCAAGGCTTAATTTTAGAGAGTCGAAATCACAACTTTCTTTAAATTTTGCAAGATTCAGTTCGTTTTCAGATTCATTGTATGTACAGGTACTGTATATTAATATACCACCTGGTCTTAGCGACTTCCAAATATCGTGGAGAATACGCTGTTGTCGAAGCGAGCAGTGATTCACAGCCTGTGGTGACCACTCTTCGATACTGTTTGCTGCCTTACGAAACATTCCTTCTCCCGAACAAGGTGCATCCACCACAATAACGTCGAAGAAAGAAGCAAGGGAATTGGAAATGTAAGATGGATCATTATTAGAAACCCAAACATTTCCTTTACCCCATTTTTGAATATTTTCAGAGAGAATATGTGCTCTAGAACGAATGACTTCGTTACTTAACAATAAGCTTTCATCATTTAGTAGAGAAGCAATCAGCGTGCTTTTTCCGCCAGGTGCAGCGCATAAATCGAGTACCCTCAGTTTTTCTGAAAGTTTACAATGCTGTCTCATGGCCTGTTCCAAAAACATGGAGGACGCTTCCTGAACATAGTATGCCCCTGCATGCAAAAGAGGATCTGCTGTAAAAAGTGGCCTTTCAGGTAAATAAAAGGCTGCACTTGCCCATGGAACTTGTTGAAGCCCAGCAGGTAGTTCACTGATTTTAGCAGGATTGTATCTTAAAGAAACAGGTGCAACCCCTTCAAGCGCTGAAAAAAAAGTTTCAGACTCTTCTTTAAGCAGATGTTGCATCTGATTTTTGAATGCATTTGGAAAGGCAGTCATAGTTTTGTTTTCAGATGCAGTTGCTGAATTATTTTAGATTTACACTGAGCACAGGAATGCTTGAATGGTTTGCAAGGCTTTCAGTTATTGAAGGTGAAAGCATTTGCATAAAACCACTTTTGCCATGTGTTGTAGTAGCAATTAAATCAATACCATGTGTCTTTGAAAATTTTATAATGCCACTCTCTTCGTCAAAGGCATTAAAAATATGTTGCTTGAACTGATGATTTGGATATTGAGATGCAAATTCCAACAATCGTTGGGAACTTGTTGTACTGTCTTCGAAATTATAAGGCATATTTATGTAGAGTAAATGAACAGCTGATTCAAAAATCTTAGCAAAGTTAAGAATTTTAGCAAAAGCCTGATGCACATCTTCCTTAAAAGTAGAGGCAAATACAATATTTTTAAAATTGGCAGTCAAATCATTTTTTATCACCAAAACAGGGGTTGATAAGCTACGTAAGATACGCTGAGTATTTGAGCCAAGAAAGGCTTCTTTTAGCCCGCTTGCTCCATGCGAACCTATCACAATTAAATCAATTTCGTGCTGTTCTACATGGTTTTTTATAACTTCTATGCCAGATGTTTCTGTAATGTAAGACTTGGCCTTTAATCCTTTCTGTTCTGCATGCTGTACCAACTCGTTCAAATACTGATGAGCAGCACCAACTTTTGATTTTAATTCCTCAGGGAGTTCATTATCTGCAGTTGCCGATTGGCTTAGGTATTTGGGTATATCCATCAGATGCATAAATTCTACAGCCGCATTTGATTTGATGGCTATGTCAATTGCTGTCTTTTCTGCAAGCTTTCCAAAACTTGAAAAATCGGTGGGCACAAGGATTTTCTTCATAAATAATGTATTTAAAATTAAGGATTAAAATTTACTCAAAAGTAATCCAAAACATACACTAAAAAAAATGACATAAGTCACTTGTGAAATGAGATACCGATAAGTTTAGACTATTTTATGCCGTGAAATTTATTTGTGGGCTTGAAAAATGGATTTAACCTGTATGATAAAAAAAACCTGTTGAAAAAATCAACAGGTTTTATTTATTTGTAGCCCGTAGGGGAGTCGAACCCCTCTTGCAAGAATGAAAATCTTGAGTCCTAACCGATAGACGAACGGGCCTTTTTAATTTGAAAATTGGGTAATTTGAGAATTTGATAATGATTTCAAAAATTCAAACTTTGATGAATATGTTTTCTAAAATGGGGGGTAATTCTCAAATTTCTACATCTTCAAATTCTCAAATTAATTTTTTGTAGCCCGTAGGGGAGTCGAACCCCTCTTGCAAGAATGAAAATCTTGAGTCCTAACCGATAGACGAACGGGCCTTATACAATTTGAAAATTCGGTGACTTGAGAATTTGAGAATTTTTTTAAATTTTCTCAAGTAAATATAATTCTCAAATTGCTAAATTTTCAAATTAACACAATAAACTTTGGTAGCCCGTAGGGGAGTCGAACCCCTCTTGCAAGAATGAAAATCTTGAGTCCTAACCGATAGACGAACGGGCCAGTTTTTATTTGCGGATGCAAAGTTAAAAATAAAAATCAATTAACCCAACTTATAATAGCTTTTTTATTTACAAGCTTTTGATCTATTATGCTGAATATTGGTAATGCCTTGCATTTTAACGATTTATTCTTTGTAAAATAAAAAAAGAACCTTTCAAAGACTGAAAGGTTCTTTTTGAGATTTATAATAAACTTTAGTTTGCCGCTTTTATTAAAGTCTGTTTGCTAATTATATTTTCTGATTCGTCACTTAATTGAATTATGTAAGCACCTTCAGGTAAATCGTTTAGACTTAATGAAAAAAGCTGATGACCTTTATTACAGGATTGATTTATGT
>CANETR010000139.1 GCA_947441325.1 Saprospiraceae bacterium | reverse complement strand
GTTTGCCATTTTCTCTGATTAAGTTTTTACTGCCCAGATTTTGAATGGCCGTAGTTGCTGTCCCTCTCGAAACCGTTGTGCCAATGCCTGTAAAGGCCATTTCAAGGTCTGTTCCATTGGGCATTTTCTCTTTAAGCATTGAAGCAAGACAGTCGGTTGGGACAACATCAAATCCTGCGCCTGGCATGAGCATTATGTTGGCAGCTTTTGCAGCTGCATCCAGTTTTTGCAAAGATTCAAATACCGTAATTTCGCCTGTAATGTCGATATAATGAACCCCTTTTTCAATACAGGCCTTGGCCATCTGCATGGCAGTGAATTCAAAAGGACCGGCACAATGTATAACAACTGCAATGTCATCAAGATTTTGACCGATATTATCAAGTGAAAATGCTTTGAACTCCAGACCAAATTCTGTTGCCAATTTTTCTATTTCCTGCTTATTCCGTCCCGACAGTACAGGTTTCAAGCCTTTGTCTAATGCTTCCTCAATAACAAGCCTGCCAGTAAAGCCGTTGGCTCCGTAAATCAATATCTTATTCATGTTTATTTATTTAGAAGTTTAATTTTATTGCCTTTGATCCACAGAAGCTTAGTTGTAAATCCTGAATCAGTTTCTGGACTCATGGTATAGTAAATTACATTTACCATTTCATTGCTTCCAATTTTTGATATTTTCTCTTTTTTGGGGAGGAAAAATATTGAACCTGCCGGAATTTTATCAAAAATAGTTTTGCCATTTTTTGTTTCGTAGAGTTCATTGCCTTTAATATCCTTGGCCACAACAGAAGTGATGTAAAAATCGGCGCTAAAAACATAAGCTTTTTTGTCCCAATCCTCAATTTCGACCCATTCCCCTTTTTTGCCTTTTACTTTTTCCTTTTTACCAGTGTACTTTAGAAAAACTGGTGCGCTATAAATTCCAATGGTATCGGGCTGACAGTTTTTAGAAGGAATTTGGTATCGGAGAACCATATTTTTATTGGGAAGTATAAGTGGGCGTGGCTCGAAGTAAGCTTTTCCTTCCATATTTATATAATAACTGTAATAACCCAAAGAGGTAGCTGGTGATAGTTTTACGATGCCATTTTCAATTGGATTTAGTACCATTGAAGGCCCCATAGCAGTAAGCCCTTCATAAATAGGCTCAATAAGAAATTCACCTTTTTTGTTAATGAACCCAACTTTGTAATTGAGATTCAAAGGAGCAGTGCCATTTTTAAAACCATGGTCATAGTAATAGTAGCCCCTGTAGTCGGGATATACAGGAGTACTAGCACCAGTTGATGAGTAGAAAGCAAATGCAGTTTTACCATTTTTATCAATAAACAAAATTGAATCCTGAACAGTCGCTTCGGCAAGATCTTCAGAAAAGGCATATGCCTGGTCAAATCTACAAGGTATAATGATATCTCCTTTGGTATCAATGTAGCCGTATTTGTATGTCGGATAATTATACTCGTCATAGCCATCAATTTTTGCTATGATTGCTCTTCCTTCACTGAAATAAAGGGCAAGGTCAAATTTTGGCTCAATCATTACTTCGCCTTTTTCATTTATATAGCCATGTTTGCCATCTTTCTCAAAAGGAAATAGCAATTCGGGTTTGTTGGATTTATTATAATAATCTATTACAAGTTTGTACTTGCCAGCAGGAATTACAACTTCTCCTTTGCTGTTAATAAGGGCAAGATCGGGGTCCTCAGCTTCCTCTGTAAAGTTTTTCTGTGCTACGGCGTATCCCGAGTTGAAAGGCGATACATACTGGTAATCGAGAATAATTGGTTTTCGGGCATCGTTGTATATTAGCACTGTTTTACTTTCATTTTCTGAAAATATTTGAGCAATATAAACGCCGTCTTCGTTAAAAGCAGTGCTGTTTTCCTTGAACATTGATAAATCCATATCCATAATTGCATTGTCAATCTGATGAATCAAATTGCCGTTTTTATCAATTACACAGAGATTGGTATTTTCGCCGTAGGTAGGGATATTGAAATTTTCGACCAACGCTACTCCATTTTGAAATCTTGAAGCTGGACAACCCTGTGCTGCACTGTTAAGATTGATTATTATACTTCCTTTTGGGTCTATAAAAAACGACTTTGCGTATGGCTCAATTGTATCGTAAATTTGCACCAATGCCCTTTCCTCAAAAAAAGGATATGCCTGATCGTATTTGCAGGGGATAATCACTTTCATATCTTTGTCGCAATAACCCCACTTGCCATTTTGAATGAATGGAATGAGGTCAATTTGACTGTATGCCGTATTGAAGAAGATAAGGCAAAATAGAAAGATTATTTTTTTCATAAATGCAAATTTTCAAATAGAATTTGAATACAAAATTATACCTATTTTGGGTCTAATTCTAAAAACTTTGGTTATTTTGCTTCAAATATCAAAATATGAAAAAAGAAAAGGTTTACACGGTCGATGTGTTTTGGGATGGCCCTATTGCAGGTGTGGCAGATTTTGATGGCAGCCCTTATTATTTCGATGTTATAGAAGACGATGTTGAGACCGAGCAAGGTGCCTTAAATTTTACGCTGGTAGCACTCAATGCTGAAATTTTTCAATTGGTACTTGAAAATATTGACATCAGGTTAAGATGGCGAATTGCCTTTGAAAATGGAGAAACATCCTACGATACCGAACCGGCTCTTCCAAATGATAAAATTCAATTTGATATGAACAGAAATAAGATTGACAGCTATCTTTTTCAACATCAATCAGTTGCAGTTATCAAAAAAGGTATTTTTTCCGAAATCGAGAAAGATTTATACGAAGTTGTCTGGTCTTGAGCATTAAAACATCTTCCCTAGTTAAATTAAAATTTCAGATGTTTTACGGTGAACCCTTTGTTTATCAACTGTTTTAGTGAATCAATGCCAATTTTTAGGTGCATTTCTACATAATTTGTAGTGACTTTCGAATCGCTTTCTATAGTTTTTACACCTTCTGGAGTCATTGGCATATCTGATACTAAAAGTAGCGCACCCGCTGAAATTCTATTCTTAAAAGCAGCAATAAATAGGGTGGCAGTTTCCATATCAATGGCAAGGCATCTTATTTTGCGCAGATATTCCTTGAATTCGGCGTCGTGCTCCCAAACTCTTCTGTTGGTGGTGTAAACGGTGCCAGTCCAATAATCCTGCTCATAATCCCTGATAGTGGTGGAGATGGCTTTTTCCAGGGCAAAAGCAGGTAAAGCCGGCACCTCAGGTGGAAAGTAGTCATTCGAAGTACCTTCGCCTCTTATGGCAGCAATGGGCAAAATCAAATCTCCCACCTTGTTTTTGTCGCTGCGCAAACCACCACATTTACCCAAAAATAGACAGGCCTCAGGTTTTATAGCAGTAAGCAAATCCATTATCGTGGCAGCATTTGGGCTGCCCATGCCAAAGTTAATGATGGTGATATTATCGGCAGTAGCGGTTTGCATAGCTTTCCCCTGACCTTTAATTTCAACGCCGTGCATGTCGGCAAAGAGCTTTACATAGTTGGAAAAATTAGTCAAAAGTATATAAGCTCCAAATTCTTCCAATTTAGTGTCTGTATAGCGTGGTAGCCAATTTTTTACGATATCCTCTTTGTTTTCCATAGTTCTGTTGTTTCTACAAATATATTGATTTTGCATTTTAATTGCCAAATTTTTGTCATTTACCTTTAAGATTCATTATCATTTCTATGTATCTTTGAATCAGAAAAAAATTCTAAAGCTTAGTTTTGCATTGCTTTTTGATTTTCAATCCAATATCTATCGGATTACTGGATTTTTAAATTGTATAAAATCTTTCCAACGTTTTTACTCATTAAAGCCAATTTACAAATTAGCTAATTTTCAAATTTTCAAATTAAAATAATGCTTTCCGATTTTCGTTCAGATACCCTCACCAAACCAACTCCGGCAATGATGGAGGCCATGTTCTCGGCTCCTGTAGGGGACGATGTTTTTGGTGAAGACCCGACAGTAAATGCACTCGAGGCAAAAGCCGCAGCACTGTTTTCGAAAGAAGCAGCCTTGTTTTGCCCAAGTGGCACCATGGCCAATCAAATTGGGATAAAAGCGCACAGCAATGCCCCCGGAGAACTAATTTGTGACAAACTTTCACATGTTTATCTCTACGAAGTTGGCGGTATTGCCTTTCATTCCGGATTATCCCTTAGCCTAACCGAAGCCGAACTGGGCATTTTGAAACCGGCCGATATTCATGAGCGTATCAATCTTTTTACAGATATGCACAAGGCGCCATCTCAACTCGTTGTTTTGGAAAATACTTGCAATAAGGGCGGAGGATCCTGTTACGAATTGGATAATCTGCAAGAGATCAGTAAATTATGTTTAGAAAAAGAACTGAAACTGCATCTGGACGGTGCTCGAATTTTTAATGCCATTGTTGCTAAAGGCTACAGCCGCATTGAAATTGGAGCTTGTTTCGACTCACTTTCCATTTGTCTGTCAAAAGGCTTGGGTACACCTATGGGTTCCCTGCTTATCGGGAACAGAGAATACATTCAAAAATGCCGCCGCATCAGAAAACTATTTGGAGGCGGTATGCGACAGGCAGGTTTTATGGCCGCAGCCGGCATCTATGCCTTAGAACACAATATAGGTCGATTGGCCGAAGACCATCAGCTGGCAAAATCCTTCGGTGCTGAAATAGCAGGACTATCCTATGTTGAAGAAGTTTTCCCTGTTGAAACCAATATTGTTATCGCTAAATTAGACAAACAGATTGCACTGTCAGAATTTTTGGCAAAACTGGGCTCTGATGGCGTAAAAGCAGTTCCCTTTGGGCCGCAGTTGGTCAGGTTCGTCACGCATCTCGATGTGAATGAGGATAATGTAAACCATGCATTGGCAGTTTTGAAAAAAATGGGGTAGTAATTTTTAATCATAAGATGTGTTTTTATCAAGTTTTGATAGTTTTATTACTTTTATCCTATAATCATTAACTGCCAAAATGGCATATTTTTTAAAAAAGCACTATCTTTGCTTTTTCAGATGAAAGTGTGAAAGGATGAAAGATGAATGAAAAAAGAGGAAAAGATTTCAGCCTTTAGATTTTAGATTTCATCTCATCCGATAGACGAGACTAATTTTCTACTTCAAATTCCGCCTTCAAAAAAGTCCTGATACTTGATACCTGATACTTGATACAATTTCATACTTCAAATTCAAACTTCTACCTTCTTACTTCAAAATAATGGAACTATACGACAACAATCCCACCATCAATTTCGACAAAGAACAGGTCGAAGAAAGCCGTCAGGGCGATGTTTTTTTTAAAGAACAGATGCTCAAGAAAGGAGAGGGGAGCCACAAAAAATTTTACATCGAAAGCTATGGCTGCCAAATGAATTTCAGCGATAGCGAAATCGTTGCAGCAATTCTCTCAGATATGGGTTATGAGCCTACCCGAGATATGGAACAATCCGATCTTATTTTGGTCAATACCTGCTCTATCCGTGAAAAGGCCGAGGATACCGTACGCAAACGCCTTCGTGTATTTGACAAACTGAAATTACAGCGCCCTGGAATGCTGGTAGGAGTGTTAGGCTGCATGGCCGAACGCATGAAATCGGCATTGCTTGAAGAAGAAAAATTGGTTGATATTGTACTTGGCCCCGATGCCTATCGCGACCTTCCAAATCTGATAGCCACTGCCGAAGATGGCGACAAAGGCATCAATGTTTTTCTCTCCCGCGAGGAAACTTATTCCGATATCAATCCAGTGCGTTTGGATAATAATGGCGTAAGCGCCTTTGTTACCATCATGCGCGGCTGCGACAATATGTGTTCTTTCTGTGTGGTGCCTTTTACCCGTGGACGTGAGCGCAGTAGAGATCTCTACAGTATTTTGGCCGAATGTACCGAATTATTGGGCCGAGGTTATAAAGAAGTAACCCTACTTGGACAAAATGTGGACAGTTACAAATGGAAAAATCCAGAAAACGATAGTACTGTCGATTTTGCCGATTTAATCGAGGCGGTTGCCCTATTGAATCCAGATTTAAGGGTGCGTTTTTCTACCTCTCATCCCAAAGACATCAGCGATAAGGTGCTACATACCATGGCCGCGCATGAAAACATCTGCAAGTATATTCACCTGCCGGTACAATCAGGCAGCAGTAAGGTATTGAAAAAAATGAAC
>CANETR010000138.1 GCA_947441325.1 Saprospiraceae bacterium | reverse complement strand
TATGTAATAGCAATACCAGAATTTTGATCAAATTTTAAAATAAGTTTTAAGCTTTCATCATAATATTTTTCTGCATTTTCAGAATCTTCCAGGCACTCATAGATAACTCCCAGATTATTGAGGATATTTGATATTTCAATTTTGTCATCTGGACTTACTGACTTTACAATTTCATAGGAATTTAATGTTGCTTTCAGTGCCTTTTCACAATCGCCATATTTTAAATAAAATTCCGTTGCTACAAAAAAATAAGCGCTTAATTCATTTTTATTTTTTGGAGAATTTTCCCTAATGCAATTTTCGGCAAGTACTACATATTTTTTTGCCCCAAATAAATCATCATTGGCCATAAATAGCTGGGCAATCAGGGAATAATAAGTAATTTCATATTCCGTATTCTTATTTATTTTTAACTCAGCTAGCGTTTTATCAAAGAAATAATCGAATGAATCCGGAACGGCATTTTTAAGAAATAATATTGATTTTGCATCGTAATAATTGATTCTAAATTTCGCATCTATATTGTAAACAGCCCAAAGTAAGTGCAACTGGCTTATAACCTCATTCAATTTCTTGTCGCTACGATTTACCCAAAAATTAATTTCAGCTTCGAGAACAGCTTGCCTAGATTCCTTTACATTGCTTTTATCGGCCAAGGCTCTGGCCTTAGCAAAATAAAAAGCCGCTGAGTCAAACTGTTGATTTGACTCAAATTCCAAGGCCTTATCTTTTAGCGCATCTACTGCGGTATTTTTACTAGAATTCTGAAAAGAAATAAATAAAAAAAAACTAGCAAGAACTAAAAGAAATGCAAATATTATTCTAACAAACATAAATAATAAAAAAGGCAATGCCATAACAGCATTGCCATGCTTTTTAAAAACTTTTATATTAAAAAATCTAGCCTACAGTTGCTGGGTGAGTCTCAGACAATATAGGGTTATTGTCCTTGTCATATAATTTAACAATCACTTCATGTGTTGGTCCGCAGATTGGATTCTTAGTTTCAGAATATCCCTTGTAAGTACATACTCCAGCATTATCTGAATGTTTGTCACAATCAACTGGATTAGGATCTGAAGTAACCTGCAGATCTACCTCTACCTTAGCAACGTCATGCGCTGTATCTTCAATTTCAACAATAATTAAATAATTGTTAGTGCTTGAGGTGCTTGTAATTCTCACTCCTTTTACCCCGCCATTAAATGTTCCCATAATTTTTTAGTTTTTTGGTATTTTGGTTTAAAATTATCAAAACAAAAAAAAGAATAATTCTTCAGAAATTCAAGACTTGGGCAATTGTTTTTACTATTTTGTCGATGACTTTTTTTCTTTAAGTGTTCAAAGACTATCTTAGAGTTTTATATGATGCCCTTTGCTAGATGACAAAAGACGATAAAAAAAACATTGCAAGTTATAACTTTTATTTATCAAAGCCTGTTTACCACAGTCTTATCTGGCTTTTCTATATACTATCTATGCTGTTTATCAACTACAGCAGCAGTGGAATTTTCTATCTCAGTCTGGGAAATGTACTAATCAACAGCACTTTTTTAGCTGTACTGATTTATTTCAATCTGTATTTTTTAATCCCTAAATTTTTATCAAAAAAGCGATTTTTTACTTACTTCTTAGCCTTGGCTTTATCTGCATTGGTTATAAGTCCCCTGGAGTTGATATGTACTTATTGGAACCTGGCCGGTTTTGAAGAAGCAAGGACCTATCTCATCCAAAATCAGTACATACAATATATATATGCTTTATTTGCAGCGTTTTTTAGTACCATTTTAAAAATTATAAAGGAATGGCTTTTGCAAGAACGAACTAAAAGTGCGCTTGAGAATAAAAACTTGCAATCGGAACTCAGTTTTTTAAAATCTCAAATCAATCCGCATTTTTTATTCAATACATTGAATTCTCTTTATGCGCTGACCTTAAAAAAATCGGATAAAGCACCTGAAATTGTGCTACGTCTCTCGGATATGATGCGTTATATGTTGTATGAAAGCAATGAAAAGCTGGTGGAATTGGAGAAAGAAATTGCTTCGATCAAAAATTACCTGGAACTGGAAAAAATAAGATATGGCGAGAAAGCAGCAATTAGTTTCAGTTATGAAGAAGAAGATAGCTCCAATTATTTTATTCCGCCGCTTATTTTTATTCCTTTTTTGGAAAATGCCTTCAAACATGGTTTGAGCAACAGCATACAAATGGGTTATGTCAATGTAAAACTTAACATAAAGAATAAGATGCTGGATTTCGAAATCGAAAACAGTAAAAGCGATGAAATAAAAGATGAAAGATATTACAAAGGCGGGATTGGGCTGAATAATGTAAAAAGAAGACTGGAACTGATTTTTGGGCAAAATTATACCTTAAAGATTAATGAAACTGAGGACAAATTTGTTGTTAGCCTTCATTTATCCCTCAAAGAAAATTCAAATAAAGTATGAACGTAATTATTGTTGATGACGAGCCGCTGGCCATAGAAGTCATTGAAACTTACCTTTCGCATTTTCCGGAATTAAAGCTAAAAGCCAAATGTTCCAATGCCGTAGAGGCCTTCGAAGCATTGGAAAGTGCTGAGATTGACCTTATGTTTTTAGACATTCAAATGCCTCAAATTTCGGGGATAGATTTTTTGAAAAGCCTAAAAAATCCACCTAAGGTGATATTTACAACAGCCTTTTCAAATTTTGCAGTTGAAGGTTTTGAATTGAATGCGGTTGATTATCTGCTGAAACCATTTTCACTGGAAAGATTTTCGAAGGCAGTCCAAAAGTTTTTAGAAATTCACACTAAAAAAGAAAATAAAACAACTTTAGTTTCTGAGGATGAGCCCGATTATATCTTTGTCAAGGCCGATAAAAAATTGATCAAGGTTCGCTTCGAAGACATATTTTATGTGGAAGGCCTCAAAGATTATGTAATGCTTCATACGCCTACGGGTAGGATTGTTACCCTACAGACTATGAAATCTTTGGAAGAAAAACTCCCCTCCGATATTTTTATCAGGGTACATCGCTCTTATATTGTCAATTTGAAACTAATAGAATTGTTGGAGGCTAATTCGGTGCTTGTAAACAAAAAGAAAATTCCAATAGGAAAAAATTACAAAGACGAATTGTTGAATGTGATCAATCAGAAGAGACTTTAATGACAAAAAGCCTAACATAGAAATGGCTTTAACATGAGTGAACATTTTATATTTAGGTGCTTTAGCTTTAGTTTAATTATAGTTCAAAAGATTTTTTTAATTTTATTAACAAATCAAACTTTATTTACTACATTTGCACTCCAATTGTCAGATTTCTTATTAATCTGTCCCGATAGAATAAATTTTAATTGATATAACAATTTTCAAGGTCATGAAAAAAGACATCCATCCGTCAGCGTATCGCGCAGTAGTTTTCAAAGACATTTCTACTGATTACAGCTTTTTATCAAAATCTACTGCACCCAGCAAAGAAAATGTTGTTTGGGAAGACGGTAATGAATATCCACTTGTTAAGTTAGAGATTTCAAGTGCCTCACATCCTTTCTTTACAGGTAAAATGGCTTTTGTTGACACAGCTGGTCGTATCGATAAATTCAACAAGAAATTTGCAAAATTTGCAAAGTAATATCTTTGCTAATATAGAATACAAAAAAAACTTCGCAATCAAAAATTGCGAAGTTTTTTTTTATACTATATTAAACGAAATAAAGCTTTCGAGTAGCACTAAGGCACGAAAAACAATAAAGCTATAAACCAGTCCCCAAATCGCTCTCTCTAAAGAATTCATCTAATTCACTTCGAAAATTTTGAAGAGATTTTTCTTTGTAATCTGCTGGCACTTCAAATACCTTGTCACTGATTTTTGTTTTTCGAATTTCTTTTGCTGTTAAGCTAACTCTTTCACCAAGAATAGTAATTTCTGCGTTGAGCGGCAAACCTGGAAGCTCTCCCAGATAATTTTCCATGAACTGTGGCGTATCAATTATTATCTTGTTAGACAGATACATCGATGCTTTAGATTTGCTGCCTTTTACAGGCACAATAGCCTTGTATCCAGATTTTCCCAAAATTGCAGTCTTATCCTTATTGAAAATTTCAATCTCAATATTTTTTTGAGGAGACATGTTTACATTTGACGGAAAGAAAAATCCAGAAAAAATTTCATCGTTTTTTCCTATTGTGATATTTGACTTTTCAGACAATAATGGAAAATCTATCAAAGCTATATTTTGTTGATTTTCATTTTCAAGAATTTGAACTTCAAGAAAACCCGCCAACATTTTCAGGTCGAGCTTAACCTGATTGTCTTTAATATATAAGGTAAGTGAAGTCTCCCTGTACAATTCTGGGACACTTGAATTATGCAAGGGTTTTACATCATAAACAATAAATCCCTCTGTAAAATTAGGCGTAGCATCTTGGGCATTTAAGGTTGAATAATTAAACTGCAGCCCAAAGAATAATGTTAAAAACAGGAATCTAAACATGGCTTTTATTTTACGAAGTTCACATAAAATTAAACTAAGAAAGATGTCTTTATCTTAAATTGACATTAAAGTAACAATTTCTTAACATTAAAATTAAATAAAAATGCCAAAAACGTATAATAAAATCAAACATTTTTGACATTTCAATCCTAAAAACTTAAAAAATCTTTAGATCTCAATCTACTCACCTAGGGTTCCACCAAACTGTTCTCTGAGTTTTTCCATAGTAGTTTCTTCATAGCCTTCTGGAATTACTTGTTTGAAATCGGCCTTTTTTAGCAATTTGGTAGAAACTTCACTTGCCATAATTTTTACTTTGGAGCCATTGGTTTTTATTTCGAAACCAAGTGGGAATCCATTTAATTTTTTCATCATTTCATCAACCATTCCACCAGATTCAGGCACAATGTTGTTACATACATATACAACTGTTTGCGTATTTGGATTTTTCGGGTCGGTAATCATTACTTTTTTACAAGTATAACCTGCCACTTTCTGCGTACCTGAAATGGGTGTAATTTTCACATCATTCATGTTTGAAGCAGAGGATTTAGCTTTTGAAATATCAGCAGCTGTCATTTTTATGGCTTTTCTCTGTCCCATAACACTCATCAGTGCCAGACCATTGTTAGCGGCTCCGTCAACAATCATATTACCTGTAAACAGTCCACCCATAACTAATCCGGCCAATTTACTGTCCTTACCGCTAAAAGCATATTCAAAAGTTGAATTATTGAGCATTTTGGCCTGAGGATCATCTCCTTCTACAGACATTACATAATAAATTGTACCGTTCTTCAAAACCGAAGGTTTTGAGGGGCTTGTAGAAGCTGAAGGCAGTAATTGACTATAGCCTAAAACACTAATCAAGAGGAAGAGAAGTGTTGATAAAAATGATTTTTTCATATTGCGAAGTATTTTATTTCGGGAAGAATTACATTCCAAATCCAAGTCCACCCATACCCTGGATTTCTTCCATCGTTACTTTATCGAAACCTTCGGGGATAGACATGTCAAATTCTTTATCAGAAGGAGCTAGTTTGTCAACCTTAGAAGCTTCGAAGAGAATTTTCATACCAGCCTGATTTATTTCGAAAGCTAATGGAAATCCAGTTAGACCAGGTATTTGGTTTTGAATTTGAGATTGTCCCATTGGTTTGATTTTATCTGTCAGGTAAAGTATAATACCGTCGGGCATTCCATCAATCTTAGCAGTCGCCTGATAACATTTGTAACCGGCTATTTTCTTCTGATTCTTTTTATTGTAAGAAACTTTCGATCTTGATTGATTTTCTTTTTGTTTTTGCTGGGCATCAGTAAAATCTTTTTCAGTCATCTCAACAGCCATGTTTTTACCCATCATTGGAGCCGAAACCAGCATCACACCTTTCTTTGCATTATTATCCATTACAATATTCATAGACATCATACCACCCATAACATTTACAGAAGTCTTCATGAGCGAACCTTTGAAAGAAAGCACCATATTTGTACCATTGAGCATGCCAGCCATAGGATTGTCCTTTTCGAGCTTCATGTCATAAGTAATTGTGCCGTCCGACATGGTTTTTTGTGCCGAAGCAGAAAATTGTGTTGAGAAAATCAACAATAAAAGCAAGGATAAATTGATTAAGTTTTTCATTTTCAATATATTAAAATTAGAATAAATATTACCAAACTAGTTTTT
>CANETR010000137.1 GCA_947441325.1 Saprospiraceae bacterium | reverse complement strand
GCTTCATCTGCAAATACACCTAATTTGTAAACCTTAGACTGGCTTTCTTTATGTGGTTCGCTGATAACATTGGCAAGTGTTGATAATTCTTTTTGAGTAGTTGGGTTCATTTCTTTGAAAACACCAACCTGAATTTGATAAGCATTTGCTGGTATGGCTAATCCGGCCTGCGGACCTCTTAGAAATGTTTCGTTTACGCCACTCACACCTCTTGATGCCAAACCATTTTCTATCATAAATTCAGCAGGAACAGAATTTGTAGTAGCACGGGCCATATCACGCTCGCTTAAAAGCGTTCTACGCTGACCATCGCCTGTATTGATTTCAAAGGCAAAGTTTTCATAGCCCTGTCTTGAACACTTAATCTCATAGGTGGTTAGTGCATCGAGTACAACGGAGTACTCTCCGTATTTGTTGGTTTTGATTTTACGCTCTTCACCATTCTTTTTATTGATTACATAGACCCAAACACCTTCAAGTTTTTCTTTTGAACTTCCATCGCTGATTGAACCAATGTAAACATTCTCTGGACTTGGAATTTTACTCAGGGTTTTTTCTGTATTAGACTTTGTAATTTCAGTTACAACAACAGTTTCATCAATTTTATTGGTTTCTGTTGCTGGCGCTGTTTTGTTTTCAGTAATAACCGGAACGGGTATATTGGTTACCTTATTATCAGTTTTTGCAAGATCGGTTTTGCTATCATTGTCTTTGATGATGGCATTTTTGGGGTCTACTGCTTTATTAGCGGCAAGATTGAGTGTTTGTTCATCATATACCCTTGGCATCATGGAAAGATCTCCAAGTTTGATAGCAGAATAGATGTCATAATCACCTGCTCCGCCCAAACGATTTGAAGAGAAGTAGGAGAGGTCGCGATCGAAATCGAGTACAAAGTTAAGGTCATCATTGCTGCTGTTGATGCCAAATCCCAGATTTCTGAGTTCTGACCAAGAAGAACCTTTAGGCTCGGCTCTGAATATGTCAAGTCCGCCAAAACCCTTATGTCCGTCAGATGCAAAATAAATCACACCATCATTATCAATGAAAGGAGTGATTTCATTGCCTGAACCATTTACTGTGGTACCCAAGTTTTTAGGCGCCGTCCAACTTCCATTAACCAGGGTAGAGGCATAAATGTCAAATCCACCATAGTTTATTTCCAATCCCTTTCCTCTGGATGCGAAATAAAGGGTTTTGCCATCTTTTGACAAGAATGGATAACCGGCTTCAATGTTGGCTTCAGTATTGGCAAATTCAACACGTTTTAGTTTTGGAGTTTCTTTAAGGTCTGTTATATCAGCATAACTTAATTGAAAAACTCTGGCATTGCCAGGATTGAATCCTTGTCTAAGGCCAGCTGGAAGACTGTTAGATGAGCTTATTAACAATTTTTTATCAGCAGACAGGCAGAATGGAGCGAGATCGGCGGCTTCAGACATAAATTTGTCCGATTTTATATCATGGACTAAAGCAGCATCAACCAGTTCCTTGAAATTTTTTCTGTTTGCGCTATAGATGTAGTCTGCGTTTGGATCTGTTTCGGCACTTGCTGAAAATACTTTATTGGAAGCATAAAAAACCTGATTTCCAGCTAGAAACAATGAATGCTCTGCAGAATTGCTATTGATATTTTTCTCATTTGCAATACGATGGAATGCAGGCAACTTTGCTTTGTTATCAAGTGCAAAATCGCAAGAAATGATATTCTGTTCAATCAAAAGTACGAGGGTGCCATTTCCTATTACATCAGGATGCGATTTCATTTGCATCAGTACAGATCTGCATTTGTCATATTTTCCTTCCATTTTGAGGACATATGCATAGTTGTACCAGCAAAGGTAATCAGCGCTTGGCGATTTAGTCAAGGTTTCATAAAGCGGAATTGCTTTGGCTGCCTTATTAGTGATTCGGTATAGGTCTGCCAATTTCAACTGTAGTTCACTGTTATTGGGATTTTGACCCAAGGCAGTTTCGAAATGAAAGATAGCAGAATCGATCAGCTCTCTTTCCAATAATTCTTCGGCATAAATCAAGGCTGTTTTCTGTGCATTTGCAGCAACAGATAATAGCGAAAATCCGATGAGCAGTAGGAAAATGTTTTTGCGTGTCATGTTTCTCATTAATTTTAAATTATTGATTTTCAAATTAATAAACTGTTTGCTTATATCGGTCAATTTGTGCAAACAGTTACAATTTCAAATAGTACTGATTTTAAGGGCACTACATAATATTTAATTCAAAGCCCAATATTAAGAAAAAATTTCGGAAAAGTCCATAGATTCTAAAAAAATTATGAAATATTTAGCAAAAAAGTTATACCTTTCGTTTTTTAGCAATGTCTTTTAACAAATATTAAGGTTTTATATAGATGTTTCTTTTTTTAAAACTAACTAATGTCTTTCAAACGCTGTTATGGCGACTGTTTTTGATTGGCGGAAGTTTCGCAGTGGTTATTTTTTCTGTTTATTACACTTTCAACCTTGCGCAGGAACTAAAAAAACAGGAAAGGAAGCAAATGCAGCAGATAGCAGACGCACAATTGAGTATGATGACATCAGACCCTAATTGTGATATCACCTTTCAAAGTAAAATTCTGGAGTCCAACAAAACTGTCCCAATGATATTGGTGGATGGAGATTATAATATTTTGGATGCTACAAATTATAGTCGCGATTTCCTGAAAGACCCAGCTTATTTTAATAGCGAATTAGCAGAACTCAGAAAAACAAACAAACCAATTTTGGTGGAGTCTGAGGCTTTTGGGATTAAAAATTATATATTTTACAGGCAATCCTTAGTGATTAAATACCTTGAATGGTTTCCATACATACAATTTAGTTTGCTCTTTATTTTTATGGCGCTGGCTTATCTGACCTTTAGTTCAATACGCAAATCTCAGCAAGAGCGTATTTGGGTGGGAATGGCAAAAGAAACAGCCCATCAATTAGGCACGCCATTAAGCTCGCTCATGGGTTGGATTGAAAATCTCAACGTACTTTATCCGGAAGATGAGCAGATAAAAATGATTTGTACTGAAATGAACCGAGATCTCGAGATGCTTGAAATTGTGGCCGGTCGTTTTTCTAAAATTGGCGCAAAGCCTGAGTTGTCTCAAAATAATTTATTTGAACGCCTGAAAAGGCATTATGATTACATAGTTCAAAGAGCGCCCAAAAAGGTAAAACTTGAATTTCCTGATTTTGAAAAAAATCAACATTTAACAGTCAATATCAATACGCTTTTGTTTGATTGGGTAATTGAGAATTTACTTAAAAATGCCTTAGACGCCATGGATGGGAAAGGCACAATCAAAGTAGAAGTATCAGAAAGTCAACGCTATATTTTTGTAGATGTAAGTGATACTGGAAAAGGTATTCCCAAATCAATGTTTAATAAGGTTTTCAAACCTGGTTTTTCTACCAAGAAAAGGGGCTGGGGTCTTGGGCTTTCGCTCAGCAAAAGGATTATTACCGATTATCACAAAGGAAAAATCTTTGTAAAGCAGTCAGTGTTGAATCAGGGGACAACTTTCAGGGTGCAGTTGCCCAAGAAATGATATATCTTTAAATAGCATTTGATTATGAAATTATATTTCGCCTTATGTTGCCTTGTTCTTCTATTTGCTTCCTGTTTCAGAACACCTGCAGGAATGGCAAATGCTAAAGAAAATATTGTTCAGCAGCAAAATACAGATAGTTTAGCGGTTTTAAATGAAGCTATTGCCGATAAAATAAATCTTGACAGCATTAGAATTTCAGATAGTATTGCGGCAATTCAGCCTCCTGTAAATTACGATACAGTTTTTGTTGCCGGCATTCAGCGCACACCCTGTTTTGGCAAATGTCCACAATACGAAATCAGGCTCTATAAAAGTGGACTAGCTGAATATATTGGAATGGGAGCTGTTGACAAAATTGGAAAATACCAGTGCCGATTGGATAGTTCCATTGTTGCACTTGTCATTGAAAAAGCCAATGATTATGGTTTTTTCGATTTGAATGATTTTTATCCGGTGAACACTCCTCAAATTACAGATTTTCCTATGTGTGTAAGTAGTGTTAGGAAAGATGGCGAACTCAAAATTGTGTACAATAGAAATGATGCCCCTTTAAACCTTATAAAATTTCAAAATTTCCTAGATCAATTCTTTTCCGATAAAGAGTGGCGACCTTGCCAGCAGAACACTCAAAGTGAAACGGGAAAGGGTTTGCTGCCTGATAGAAATTGATAATTTTTGAAATTTTCGTTCAAAAACATAGAAAGGATAATTTTTTGTCTTATATTTGCAATCGCTTCCCAATTAGGGTCGGATGGCCGAGCGGCTAGGCAGAGCTCTGCAAAAGCTCGTACAGCGGTTCGAATCCGCTTCCGACCTCAAAAAAACTCTGAAACTTTGTTTTGGAGTTTTTTTGTTTTAGGCTTATTCTTTAAAACAGATTAGCCAATAATCTGTGAAAATGATGTACTCCCTGTTCTCTTGTAGGAGAGAAGCGACCGCTGCTGTAAAAGCTACTTTTTAGTCCTTTTTGAACACTTTGCACCACCTCTTCGTCTTCCATTTCGGTCTGATGCAGCATGTCTTTAGAAAATCCTGCAGCTTCTTGCTCTGGAAGGAGATAGGTATAAAATTTAACCCTGGTTTTATCAATAGAAATGGGTTCTACAACATTTACCGAAATGCCCCAGGTATAAACATTGAGCATCAGATTGGGGAAAATCCACCAATAATAGGCATGAATTCTTTTGCCAAAATCAACGGATGTTTCTGCTAATTCAAAAGCATCAGCGTCAGCTTCTGCTACGCCAAGTTGAAGATTACAGTAGTCAAAAATTTCGGTACGGTATTCGGCATAATCCAAATTTGCGCCAAGTCCGGGATGAACAAAGGGCACATGAAATCCTTCAAGATAATTGTCGCAATAGAGCGCCCAATGCGCATCTATGCTGTATTCTGCCGAGTTTTTTGCATCGAATATCAGTTTATCGAATGGAAACCAGCTGAGGCGATCTATTATGGGTTTGAAAACAGTTTCAAAATCAATTTTAGGATTAAGAGAACAGAACAGAAAAACACCTAAATGCTTAAGGCTTATATTACTTAGGTTGTCAATCTCTCGAGGGAAATCCAGCGCTTCTTTAAACTCTGGCATAGATTTAAATTTGCCGTCCAGCGCAAAACAGCGACCATGATAACCACAACTCAACTGACGCATTTTTCCTGCTTTCTCTACAATAATTTTTCCTCTGTGGGTACAGACATTTGACAGACAATGCAATTCGCCTTCCTGGTCACGGCTAAGTAAGAGTGGTTCGGACAAGCTGCCAGGAAGTAGCTCAAATGGTTTGCAATAAGTATTTTCATTCAGTTCGCTGCTATCGCCAATCCAATGCCAGCTCTTGAGAAAGGCTTCATTTAACAAATGATTATACCCCTCAGCGTCGCTGTAAAATGAACCGGGTAGGGTATTGGCCTTTCTAATGTCTGCATCGATATGATATTTGCTCATGGATATAGTTTTCTTGGCGAAATTTAGCTAAACTGTTTAAGAGTACAAAAAATAAAAACGCAATACCTATTCGATATTGCGTTTTTTATTTTACGAAAACTAAAGCTTATTTTCTTTCGCGGCGCTCTTTGCGATCATCACGGGTTTCGCGACGGTCTTCGCGCAGCTCTCTCTTGTCTTCCGAAATTTCTTCATAAGTTTCGGCAAGGTCGCGCTGCATAGTTTCCAGAAATTCATTGACCAGCATTCTTTTGGTAGCAGCTTCTCCCTTTGAAAATTCGCCCAAATTGGCAAAATGATATGCCTTGAGTGTTTCAAAAATGTTTTTCTGACGGGCAAGACGACCTGCTTGCTCAGTTTTGTCATTCACATCATCGCCTTTGTCGCGGATATCATCTCTTCGGTCAGCTTTGTCACGAGCCTTATCTCGTGCATCATCTCTTGCATCAACACCAACACGGCTATCGCGATTGTCGCGTCTGATTTCTCGGTTATCGGATCTGATTTCGGCATTATCCTCGCGGACTTCTTTTCTGTCCTGTGCCAATTTGTTTTCGCTTTGTTCGATTTCTCTTTTCATTGCAGCAACCAATTGGTTTTTCAGGGCATTTACTTTGTTGGCATCGCCGGCTTTCCATGCTGCTTCAATCGCAGTGAGGTCTGCCTGAAAGGCGGCAATTTCTTTTTGGTCTCTTTCTTTTTG
>CANETR010000136.1 GCA_947441325.1 Saprospiraceae bacterium | reverse complement strand
GTAATTGCAGCTAGCTTTTTCTGCATCTCGGCCTGTTTTTCCTGAATATTTCCAAACATAGGTATAATAAGTAAATTAGTTAATCTTCAGATATGTATCGGATTATCTAAGGATTAAAGATTTAAAAATCAGTTAATTGGGATTAACAATCTTTGCTTTTTCATTTGACAAAAAACATCATTTACAATTTGCATTTTGGTGTTTCGTCAATTTATTTCCCGTAAAAATAATTGTTTTTTGGCGGAATTGCAAGTTTGCATATTTTGATAAAAAAAATCGTCGGTTTTGAGGCCGACGACTTTCAAATAAATTTTATAATCTAGTATAACTAACCCAGATTCGGAATGTCCGATTTTGTTATTTCGTACAATCTGTTTGCTTCTTCTTCTTTGAATTTCATCACCAGATTCAGCGCATCAGGTACCACATCTGAGCTTACTATAATAAGTGCGCCCTTTTGAGCATTGTTAATGGCATAGGTTATGGCCTCTTTTTCGGAAGGAATAATGGTAACTTTTTTGTCGGCCGAAACCTCTCTCACGCCTGCGAGAATCATTCCAATAATTTCCTCTTCGGTTTTGCCGCGTAGGTTTTTGTCCTGTCTGATGATAATCTCATCAAACATTTCAGCAGCAATACGACCTATATCGTTGTTGTCTTCTTCGCGTCGGTCACCGATTCCGGCTATAATCCCTACTTTTGGACTGCCATCCATTTTTTCGACGAATTTCTGTAGTGCTCTGAAACCTGCAGAATTGTGGGCGTAGTCAAGCAATATATTGAAGTTTTTAAATTCAAACATATTAAGACGACCCGGAGTTTGAGACGGAGATGGGATAAAAGACTCAATAGCTACTCTTATATCTTCTATAGAAATACCTTCTGTATAAGCTGCAAGTACTGCAGGTAATACATTTTGTATCATGAAGGCTGCTTTGCCGCCAAAGGTTAGCGGTACATTTATAGCCTTTGCAACACGAATTTTCCACTCGCCCTTGGCAATGGTGATAAAACCATCCTCGTAAATTGCCGAAAGTCCTCCATTGCGCATATGTTTCTTAATGCGCTCATTGTGTTCGTCCATTGAGAAAAGAGCCAGATTGACACCTTCCTGAAGGCCGTTTTTCATTTCATAAACCCTGTCATCATCAGCATTTAAGATAGCATATCCACCAGGCATAACAGTTTCTGGAATTACGCCCTTTACCTTCGCAAGTTGTTCGAGGGTATGAATACCTTTTAAACCCAAATGGTCGGCAGCTACGTTGGTAACAATTCCAACATTACATTTTTTGAAACCTAATCCGGCGCGTAGAAGACCACCGCGGGCACATTCCAAAACAGCAAAATCAACAGTTGGGTCTTTCAACACAAATTCAGCAGATGATGGGCCCGTGCAATCTCCTGTCATGAGCAGTCTGTTTTGTATATAAACACCATCTGTAGTGGTATATCCAACTTTGTAACCTTTCATTCTGGCAATATGCGCAAGCAGGCGTGTAGTAGTTGTTTTACCGTTCGTACCTGTTATGGCAATGATTGGAATTCTGGCAGTGGAGCCTGCGGGGTAAAGCATATCAATAACATGTGCCGCGACATTTCTGGGCAAGCCGCTGGTAGGAGCCAGGTGCATACGGAAACCGGGTGCAGCATTCACTTCCAAAACTGCTCCTCTGGTATCGGGCAAAGGCTCTGTAATATCTGTTGTCATGATATCGATGCCACATATATCGAGACCTACAATTTTAGCTATACGTTCAGCCATGAAAACATTGTAAGGATGAACAATATCGGTAACATCCTCGGCGGTTCCACCTGTAGAAAGATTTGCGGTATCTTTTACATACAGAATCTGGCCTTTTTCAATTACAGAATCCAGGGTCAGTCCTTTTTCGACCAGAATTTTATGGGTAATGGCATCAACATCTATTTGAGTTAGAATTTTTTCATGGCCATAACCACGTCTCGGATCTTTATTTACTTCATCAATCAGTTGTTGAATGGTAGAAATGCCATCGCCCACAACATGTGCCGGAGTACGTTTGGCAGCGGCTACCAATTTGTTATTAACTACCAGGATACGATAATCAAAGCCGGTAATAAAACGTTCTACAATAACTGAATTAGAAACTTTTTTTGCTTGTGAAAATGCTAACAAGGCTGTTTCTTTATCTTGAATATTGGTAGTAATACCACGTCCGTGATTGCCATTAATGGGTTTGATTACTAATGGAAAACCAAGTTTTCGCATGGCATCTTCAAGTCCGGCCTCTGTTTTGATAACTTCACCTCTTGGTACAGGTACTTCGTACTGTTCAAGCAGAAATTTTGTATCTTCTTTATCGCAGGCAATTTCTACACCAATACTACTGGTCATGCTGGTAACAGTTGCCTGAATGCGTTTTTGATTGGCGCCGTAGCCCAATTGACAAAGTGAATATTTATTAAGTCGAATCCATGGAATTCCTCTGAATTCGGCCTCCATGACCAATGAAGAGGTGCTCGGTCCGAGGGCTTCGCGCTCGCGCATTTTACGCATTTCTCTTATGTCTGCTGCCAGGTTATATTCGCTGCCCTCGATGATGGCCTCTGCTATTCTTACCGATGCTTCGGCAGCGTAGCGACCAACTTTTTCTTCAATATAATCGAAGACTACAAAGTAAACCCCATCTTCGCCATAGGTTCTGGTACGGCCAAAGCCAACTTCCATCCCGGCAAGCGATTGTATTTCCAGCGCAATGTGTTCAATGACATGACCCATCCAGGTGCCCTCGTCCACTCTTTGGAAAAAACCACCAGGACAACCTACTGAACATCGGTGCTCGTACATTCCAGGGAACATAGCTTGTAGCCTTTCTCTAAAACCCGGAATGGTATTGGTAGGTTTTTGTTCAAGGTCTTGGAGGTCCAAAACCATCACTATTAATTTGTGGCGACGTACTGACCAATAATTTGGCCCACGCATGGCATTGATTTCACGAATTTTCATAATCGCGCTTGGTATATTATTTATGAATGTATAAATTTAAAAAATTAGTATCTGAATAGCATCTATTCTTGTTCCCTAAGGTAAATAATTTTTTGAGAACCATATAAATTGTACCATTAATATTGAAAAAAAACTATTAAGCCTAAGATTTTTTGGAATAATCGTGAAAGGTCAGAAATTTTAAGAGCTCAAACAATCTGCTCATTTTAAAGCTATATTGTGTTTCGAAAGAAAGTTTTTGAGATTATCTTTTTTAATCACAGCGGCCATCAAATCGGGAAAAACATTTGGGCTGCAACCAAATACCGGAATGCCAAAGGCTGATAATTTTTCGGCAATTGCTTTGTCATAAGCTGGAATGCCTTCATCATCTAATGCCAACAGACAAATAAATTGAACTCCGGATGCTTTGAGTCTGCCTGCCCTTCTGAGCATTTCTGATGCATTGCCTCCTTCGTACAAATCTGAAATCAAAATAAGAATGGTATCATTTGGGTTTTCTACCTGCTGTTCTGCATAGTTAAGTGCTTTGTTAATATCGGTCCCACCTCCCAATTGTGCCCCAAAAAGCAAATCTACCGGATCGTGAAGCTCTTTTGTGAGGTCGGCAACTGCTGTGTCAAAAACAATCATCTTAGTTTTTAAAGAGGGTATCGAAGCAAGGACAGCGCCAAAGACAGAACTGTAAACAACAGAAGCAGCCATAGAACCGCTCTGGTCAACACATAGAATTACATTGCGCAATGACTGACCTTTTTTGCCATGGCCTATCAGATTTTGGGGAATAATACTTTTGTAATCAGGCTGATAATGTTTTAAATTTAATTTAATAGTTCGATGCCAATCGATTTCATTCAATTTTGGTCTGCGGTTTCTAAAAGCACTTGACAATGCGCCCATCACAGCTTCGCGCATAGGATGCTGCATTTTTTGAATTAGTTGGTCTAAAACCTTTTTTACAACCAGGCGGGCAGTTTCTCTTGTTTTAGTTGGTATGACTTTGTTAAGAGAAATGAGTGTTGACACCAAATTAATATCTGCTTCGACCGTTTGCAGCAACTCTGGTTCCAGCAACATACGTTCAATGCCAAGCCGCTCGAAAGCGTCTTTTTGCATAATCTGCACCGTTTCCTTGTTAAAATATTTTCTTATGTCACCCAACCAACGGCTTACTTTGGGTGCAGAACTGCCAAGCCCAGCCTTGGCTGACTCTCCGTAGAGGGCATCCAATGCCTTGTCAACGGAAGCCGCTACGGGGTCAAGAGGATAAGATGATTCATTTTCTTCTTCCGCATTTTCTCCCAAAATCAAGCGCCATTTTTTTAACCTGTTCAGGTCTTCAATCTTGTTGTTATCCATATTTTAATGAAAAAGCATACCTGCCTAGTGGCAAATATGCTTTATTATTATGTTTTGATTGTGATGTTTATGGGAGGTCGGTACTGATGAGTTTGCCATCTATATAATTCTCGGTTTTTTGAACATTGCCATTTTTGTCCCAATAGGTCCAAGCTCCGTGGCGGCTCTGTGACCAGTGATGAATACTAAGTGAGGGAGGAGTCTTTGAAGTGCCCTGCATTTTTATTTGACCATTCTCCCAAAAGGTTTTTACAACGATTCGCTGTAGTTCGGTATTTTCAATTATTTCTCTTAATAATACACCGTACTCATTCCATTCTTTAAACTCACCGGACATTACATTATTAATAGAGAAAAACTCTCTTTGCTTTTTGCCATTTGAATACCAGGAGCGATAACTGCCATGCACCTTGTTGTTTTTCATCATCACATCCTCTTCGCGGCTACCATTCTCAAAATATCTTTTTACAATGCCGTATTGCTCTCCGTCTTTGTATGGGACAATTGATTTAATTTGCCCACTCGGATAATATTCATAATCAACAGTTTTGCCGGTGCCTTCGGCTTTTGTTTCAAAATATTTTACGCCTTTCTGGTCCCACATTGTTCTGGGTGGGAAGGGCTTACAATTGCTGAAATGTGTTTCCTCAGCTTTAGAACCATTGGCATGAAAACGAAGGGCTTTACCAACCGGGCAGCCTGCCAGATAATTTATCTTTGCGGACATTTGGCCATTTTTGAAGTAAAAATCCCACTCACCATCTCTGGCATGTAATAGCCCCTGATCATCAACTGCCGAAGATTTATTTCTTTTGAAAGGGTCGTAAAATGCATTTGTTTTTTTACCCGAGTAGCTACCAACTGCTTCCAATTCTCCGGTAACATAGTAAAACTTCCATTGACCTGCTCTGATACCGGCATCATTTGTTTGGCCTTCACATCTTATTTTACCACTTTCCCAATAAATTTTCTTTGGATGTTGGGCATTTAGATATGGTACAAACAGCAGTACAAGGACAAACGCGATTAAACTTTTGACCGAATTTTTGAAGCGCATGTCACAATCACTGATCATGTAGGATTGTTTAAATTTTTAAAAATATATTAAAATAATATGCTCGTTTTTTAAACGGACGCAAAATTAAAGAATTTATTGTCAATAAGTGATGAACATAACAAATAAAAATTTGTAAAGTTCTATTTTTTGTATTATTTGCAGTATTCTGTTTGGTTTTATGGGTAGCAGAGATTGATGCCGTTTACGTATTTAGAATTTTTACTAAGTCGATAAGGTAAATTCTGTGTAACTCTATCGGCCTTCGAGTCGTGTAATTCATCGTATTTGAGTTCCAAAATACTCACAAACCTATCATGCAAAAGTTGTCTTCCTATGAATGGTTCCGGAATCATTGGGGCATACTTTAGCTGTGTATCAACAGTTATTCTGAAATGATTATCCGGACTAACCCAGTATTTGCGTTGGTAAGAATTGAAAAGTGTCGGTCTCAACACGCCAGAAGTTTTAGGACATAAGTGGTTTACTTGAGTAATGAGGTCGCTAATGTTTAAAAATGAAAAAGCCTTAATCGGAATGGATATTTTATCTCCCAAATTATTTTGACGCAATTTTATTTCCAAAACAGCATTTTCAATATTTAAAACATCAGTACCATACCATCGAACCCTAAATTTTTGTCTTTGTTCAAGTCCCGCTACATTTTCTTTGTAGGTCGTAAATCCGACAGTATCAAAATATATATTATTAACCTGTCTTTCGGGATAAAGTTGTCTGAATCCGATAGGGTGTAGCTTTAGTCCCTGGCTTACAAGGTCTGGACTAAGTACTTCGATGCGATATTTTCTTTCGTATCT
>CANETR010000135.1 GCA_947441325.1 Saprospiraceae bacterium | reverse complement strand
TTTGACTAAAAAGTCGAAAAAACGCAAACTACGCCTTGGTCAAACCCAGGTCTGTGCTCCCGGCGATTCAAAACGCGTCAAAACAATGTTAAACATCTAATTCTGGATTTTTAACAAAAATGAGACAGTCGGTATCGTGGAAAAGCTGTGGGTCTATCTTCTCACCTGCACCCCATCCGACCATTATTTAACCATTTAATTTTTACTTACTATGCCACGTTCGGTAAATTCCGTAGCATCAAGAAGAAGAAGGAAAAAAGTTTTGAAAATGGCCAAAGGCTACTTTGGAGCACGCTCTAAAGTATTAACAGCTGCCAAACACTCCGTAGAGAAAGGTTTGCAGTATGCTTTTATTGGTCGCAAGCAGAAAAAACGCCATTACCGCGCTTTGTGGATACAGCGTATCAATGCTGCTGTTCGCGAGCACGGCCTAAGTTACTCACGTTTTATGCATTTGTTGTCTCAAGGCAATGTGGAACTAAACCGCAAAGCACTTGCAGACCTTGCTAAAAACGAACCTGCTGCATTCAAAGCTATTGTAGATGCTGTGAAATAAGCAATCCTTCAAAAATATTAAAGCACCGTTGGTTTCCTTCGGTGCTTTTTTTATGCCATGGCTTTAGAGTTCCTTTAAGAATATCAGCTGTTTTACAATTTCCTCTACTTTCATATCGCTATCTCCTTTATTGAGATTAACAGTCATTGGTTCTTTTAAATTATAAATATTTAAAATTGCGGTCTCAGCATTTTTTTGCTCAAAACTTGCCTTAGCGATTTCTACGCCTTTGATATCCAAAAATGTAATTTGTATAAAGGCGCTATCATTTTTTGTTAAAACTGCTTCTTTGAATGTGCCAATCAGTTTAAAATCCTGTTTTATCAAGCCGTTTGTTACAAAAATAGCGGCATTCCTGTCTCTTTCAACTAGCGTTGTTTTATATTTCCCGTCGGGCTTTTTTGGCGTTTCTTTTAGTTTAGGAAGTTTTATTCCAAAGTTTTGCTCAAATTTGTCGATACCCTTATCATAGCTTCCCGTCTTAGTAATTGCTCCAGACTTTACGAGTTGCAAACAGAGCGTTTTTTTTAATTCCATGCCCTCTTTGTAATATACACAACGGTTTTGGGGATAAAATGTCAGTTTATAAGCTTTTACGATGGAGTCATTTTGATAGAGGCTAAAATAATGTGCTTCCATCCATTTTTTGCCATCTAGCCCATTTATATATATAGAATTGTGGCCAGTTTTTGTAGCTTTTTCTGTGACATTGCAGCAATATTCATCGTCGATATAGAGTTTGTTGTTGTCCAGTTTCATTTTTTGCCCCCAAAGCGCATCGAAAAATAAAAGGCATAAGCCTAGGATTGAGAATAATTTCATTGTATCAGCAGTTGATTGAATGTTTAAAATATTGAGAGCCGTTATTTAATTATCTACAATGTTAAGAAAACAATAACATAAAAAAAATGACAAAAATTAGTTTGGCTTGCACCAAAAAAATAAAAAGGGCATCTTATCAGATATCAAACAATATTTTCAGAAAAATAAACTGATATGAAATTCTACAAACTTTTGAGCTTATTAACGCTCCTCCTCTTAAGTGCAAAGACATTTGCAGGTGGCTTCCTAATTGTTATGCCCGATGCTCATTCCAACCCGAATAATCTTCAGTTAAGACCTGGGCAGGTGAATCCTGCATTATTCCCTTTGGAGTCAAGATCTACAAAGATTGATACCAAAATTTTTGATCAGACAGCTACAACTACTATCGAGCAGGTGTTTTTTAATCCTACCGGGCGCAGACTGGAGGCTTATTTCCTTTTCCCTGTCCCAAAAGATGTGGTTATTTCAAAATTCACCATGAATATAAATGGTAAGATGCAGGAAGCTGAATTGTTGGACGCAACTAAGGCGCGTGAAATTTACGAACAGATAGTTAGAAGGGCTCAGGATCCTGCTCTGCTCGAGTATTACAACAGGGGTATGTTCCGGGTACGTATCTTTCCGATAGAGCCAAATTCGGAACAAAGAATACAACTAACTTATTCGGAGACCTTACAGAAAGATAATGGCACAATTTCCTATAGTTTTCCGCTCAATACTGCCAAGTATTCGGCAAAACCATTGAATAATCTCAGCATGCGCGTGAGCATTGAAGGCAGTTCTAAAATCAAAACTGTTTACTGTCCTTCGCATGAGAGCGAAATAATCAGAAAAGGCGATAAAAATGCCACTGTCGGTTTTGAAATTAAAAATGTACGTCCAGATCGCGATTTCGAATTGTATTACAATATGGATAATGCAAAATTCGGATTTTCAATGCTGAACTTTAAAGAGTCCAAAGAGGATGGTTATTTCTTTCTGAATATCAGTCCGGGTCTTGGCGAGGCTAAAGAAATCGTTCAGAAAGATATTGTTTTCGTTATGGATAAATCGGGCTCCATGTCGGATAAGAAAATGGATCAGGCCAAAAAGGCTTTGAAATTCTGTATCGAAAACCTTAATCAGGGTGACCGCTTCGAACTGATACCTTTTTCAACTGAGGCCAGTCCGCTTTTTGGTGAAGTCAGTGAATTTAACGCTGAAAATAAGAAGAAGGCAATTGAAAGAATTGATGCACTGAAGGCCATTGGTGGTACAAATATCGATGAGGCTATTCAATTGGCATTGTCATCTCAGAAAACAAAATCAGATAGACCATTCTTCATCATTTTTATGACCGATGGTAAACCAACAATTGGCGAAACTCAGGAGGAGGCACTCTTAAGTAAAATTAAAGGGCTTAACAAAAACAACATCCGCATATTTACCTTTGGTATCGGTACCGATCTCAATACACACCTGCTTGATAAAATGACCGAAATGACTCGTGGGCACAGAGCTTATGTGTTGGAGGATGAAGATATCGAAATCAAAGTATCGGATTTTTACGAAAAAGCATCTTCTCCAGTATTGACTGATGTGAAAATAAGTTTCGATAAAGCCATTGGAGTTTCTGATGTGTACCACAAAGAATTGCCCGATATTTTCAAAGGCGGTACGCTAAGCCTGATGGGGCGTTATGATGGCAGCGGCAAATCTGTACTGACACTGAGTGGTAAGGTAAATGGGCAGGAAATGAAATTTACCTATGAGCTGAATTTTGAAAAAGAGCAAACCCGTCATAGCTTTATTCCCAGCCTTTGGGCATCGAGAGCAGTAGGCTATTTGTTGGATCAAATCCGTTTACACGGCGAAAATAAAGAATTGGTCGATGAGGTAGTTCGCCTGGCTAAAAAACATGGTATCATTACGCCTTATACCAGCTATCTTATCCTGGAAGATGAGGCCATTGCGGCAAATAATAACCGAGTCAGAACCGACGATCAGTTACTTCGCCCCAGAGCCCTGAATGCACCTCAAATTAAAAGCGATTTACAGCTTGAAGAAGTACAGGTAACTATAAATTCAAGATCCGATGCCAGAAAGAGCGGAAAGGCTGGAGTACAGGCCAGCAAAGAGTTGCAGGAAATGAACAAGGTCGAGAACATATCTGCCACAAAACAGGGAGAAGAAAGGCTTGTTTACAAGGATAAGAGCGGCGAAAGCCACAACCTTGGCGAATCTATCAGTAATGTAAGGGGCAGGGCAGTGTACCAGAACAGTAATAATTGGCTCGATGCAAATATTGCACTCAATGCTGCTGAAAACAACAATTTGAAAACCAATCGAGTAAAATTTAACTCTCAGGAATATTTTAAACTGATGCAAAAAGAAGGGGCAAACGACTTCTTAGCTTTGGGTAGAAATGTAAGATTTATGATGGACAATGAAATTTTTGAAGTCTATGAATAAAAAGTAGAATAGTGTAATTAAAGTGAATAAAAAAGGGTTGCAACATATATCAAATGTCTGCAACCCTTTTCTGTTATTTAGTCATAGAATATATATTATTCTTCATCCTCTTCATCCTCCTGCTTTTCATTTTTAGCTCCGCTATCTGCCTTTTCAGAACCGGATGTTCTGAGGCTATTGAAATAGTCGCTTAGTTGTTTTTGCTGTTCAGGACTCAGTTTGGCTTCGCTATGCGCAATTAAATATGATTTTAAAGGCATTTTTTTCTCCAAAACCATTTCTGCCGATTCTACGAGCTTATGGTCAGCTTTTTTTGCACTGTAAGTTGCCCAGATCGAGAAATTCATTTCTTTTCTTCCATTTACAATATGATTGTTTATCCACCAGGAAAGTGGAACAACATAGGTATAAAATGGATATTTGGTTTCGTAACTGTGACAGTCGTAACAGGCATCTTTGATGAGTTTAGCAGTCGATGCTTCTGTTTTATTAATCGCAAGAAAATCTTCTTCTGGTTTAACCTTTGGATTGGTTTTGTTTATTTGAAAAAACTGAAGTATGAACAACAGAATAATTAGGCCTAAGCCGATCCATCTAGTATATTTTTTCATGATGATATATTTTTTGTATTGCAAAAATAGTTTCTTTACACTGTAAAATCAAATAAATTTAATATTGCTGATATATATCACACTTGTTAAGCAATTGATTGTATCAAATTTACAGTGATTATTTATTTTACGATAGAAATTTATTGTGTTTGAATTTTGAAAATCTTTGACAAATTATGTCTTACAAAAAAGAGGTAGAAGTTATTTGGGCCGATATGGATCCCAATCAGCACATGCGGCATACGAGTTATAGCCAATATGCCGCACATGCACGCATCAGTTTTTTCAACGAAATGGGTTATTCGCTCACGAGATTGGCAGGCATGGGTTTAGGTGCAGTTTTGCTTAGAGAACAAAGTACCTATATCAGAGAATTGCACATGCACGAGAAAATCAGCATCAGTGTCGAACTTTTAAAATCCACAAAGGATTACAGCAGGTACACAATCGTACAAACAATATCGAAAGAAAATGGAAAAACAGCCGCAAAAGTCATTATTGATGGCACCTGGATTGATATGCAATCCCGCAAAGTAATTGAACCCTCTGCCGAAGTGATAGAAGCGGTGATTCATCAATTACCCCGTCACACAGATTTTGAATGGGTGGGGCAGGAGTACTACCGTTTTCTTTAATTCCAGTGTAGAATATTGTTTTCTTTTTTTACAACATATTCGTTGTCAATAAGAAAGTCCAACACTTTGACAATCTTATTGGTTTTGTTGGAAGGAAATTGCCCAATCAACTGCCTGGAAGTTTGTGGATTTTCCTGTAATATAATTTTTAGCTGATTGCTTATTTCTGTTCTTTCGGCTGTTGTGGGGGAATCATGCCTGCCAGTACAGACATCGCATTTACCGCATTTTTTAGCATTTTTTTCATCGAAATATTCCAATAGCATTCTGCTGCGGCAATCGATTGTTTCGGCATAGTGCAGCGATTCATCCATTCGGTATTTTGCCCGCTTTTTCAGGAAATCATATTTACTTTTATCAAAAATCAATTGATCTGCATCTTGACGTTCAAGCAAATAGCTGATAAAGGGCAGTTCTGTTTGAGGGCGGTAAGCTAAAATATTTTCCTGATGAAGTTTCATTAGCATTTCACTGATAAGCTTCAAGGGCAAGTTCAAAGTTTTTGAAAGTTGATCTTCCCTGATGATGACATCATGATTGAATGCACCCTGACTGCTTCTCATGATAAGTTTGATGAGCTTTTCTGATTTAGGATTTCTAAGATAATAATCGTAGAGTTGGGTATTGTCCATCAGAAAGCGAATGCTGGATGGTTGAAATACTGCTTCCGAAAATTCAAGATAGCCTGCATGATTTAAAATTTTCAGACAGGGCAAGACTTGAGGCGGATCTAGATTGTATTTTTTTGAAAAGTCAATCAGATCAAATTGAAAGCTTTGACCTTGGCCTGCACCTATTGCAAGCTGAAAATAACTTCCAAGTGCACGATAAACTTTTTTAGCCTCAGTAAAGGGTGGGTAAGTCAACTCATAGTTTCGTTCCAGCCTTTCGCGATCGCTCTGATTGTATAGCAAGACCGCATAGGCTTTATTGCCATCGCGTCCACCACGGCCAGCTTCCTGGAAATAAGCCTCGAGGCTATCTGGCAGGGTAAGATGTACAACCGATCTGACATCGGGTTTGTCTATCCCCATTCCAAAGGCATTGGTAGCTACAATGACCCTCAGCTGGTTTTTTATCCAGGCATCCTGCATGTTTGCGCGCAGCTCTGCTGCCAGTCCTGCATGATAGTGTCCTGCGCTAATACCGTTTTGTTGTAAAAAAGCTGCAATGTCGCGCGTTTCTTTGCGATTG